>JBDKJK010000159.1:0-9028 GCA_039796675.1 Chloroflexota bacterium | reverse complement strand
TTGAATAAAGCTTCAAATTGTGCACCGCTTTCGATGAGCGCTTCCCGTTCTTGCTCATTGAGCGGAGTAAAGTTTTCGCAGGCTTGAATGACCATCGGCAGAATGTTGATATCTCCGGCAGTGCAAACCCCGGTGACATCGTGGGAGAGAACGAAGTTGACTCCGCGTTGAATCTCATCCATTTTATTGAATGGCTCGTACCAAGTGGTGGCGGTCTTTGGCTTTTCTCCCCACGGACCTTTGGTGATCGATTTGATGATCATGGTGCCAACATCTTTTGCTCTGCAAACCGAGATCAATTCTTCAGCGGCGCTGCGATATTCTGGCATCGCCATTTGGACGAAATTTAGTGGGAAGAGCACCGAGTCAAAATCAAAACGGCGCAGGGCTTCGAGATAAATCTTGGGTGAATCGACCCCATGCCCGGTGATACCGATGTATTTGGTTAGCCCTTGCTCGCGTGCCTGAATCATTGCTTCCATAGCGCCGCCTTTGGCGAAAAGGGCATCCAACTCGTCGAAGGTAGTAACGGCATGGCATTGATACAGGTCGAACGAATCGGTATGCAAACGCTCCAGCGATTCATGCATTTCGCGCCACGCGCCCTCTTTTGTACGTTCCATGGTCTTGCAGCCGAGGAAGAAACGCTTCCGCTCGGTCTTCATCCACGGACCAACGCGCAGTTCGGCTTGTCCGTAGGATGGGGCAATATCAATGTGATTGATGCCCGCCTGAATGACCATTTCCATCACGCGGTCAGCTTCTTTTTGTTCGATCTCCCAGAATGCAGCCGCTCCAAAAATGGCGACCGTGCTTTGGTGTCCAGTGCGTCCGAAGCGTCTTTTTTCCATTTTTACTCTCCGATGATCTTAATCAATACGCGTTTTCTTCTGCGCCCGTCGAACTCGCCGTAGAAGATCTGTTCCCATGTGCCAAAATCAAGTTGACCATTCGTCACAGCCACCACCACTTCGCGCCCCATCACCTGGCGTTTCATATGAGCATCGGCATTGTCTTCACCGGTGTCGTTATGGCGATACCCATTGATCGGCTCATGCGGGGCGAGTTTTTCCAGCCATTTTTCGTAATCGTGATGCAGCCCGCTTTCATCGTCGTTGATAAAGACCGAGGCGGTGATGTGCATGGCGTTGCACAAGAGTAAGCCTTCCTGAATGCCGCTTTCACGTAGGGCTTCTTCCACTTGTGAAGTGATGTTGACGAATCCGCGCCTGGACGGGATGTTGAACCAAAGTTCTTTTCGGTAGGATTTCATGTTTAATCTCTTGAATCGGATTTAAGTGAATTCTACATGACTCTTACCAATTGAGGTAGTTTGGAATAGGGCAGAAGGAACATGAAGCCGGAAGGCTCACGGGCGTGACCTTCCGGCTGTTGAAAAGAGGAGAATTGAGGAGATGGCGATTTATTTGACGACCAGCTTGCCAACCATGCCCGCCTCAAGATGACCGGGTACATTGCAAATCACGGTATATTCACCGGCTTCATCGATCTTGAAGGCGAATTCACCGCTTTCTCCGGCGGCGAGTTTTGCATCAACGATAACATCTTCCGGCTTGATATCTGCGCTACTAGTATACACAGCACCCTGCTTGAGGATGACAAAGTTGTGCTCAACCGCGCCGCTGTTGGTCAGCTTCAGAGTCACTTCAGTACCGGCAGGCACTTCAAAGTTGGCAGGGGTGAACATCAGGTCGGTCATGTCAGCTGAAATTTCAGCTGTGGCTCCGGCACTGCCCCCACAGGCGGCGAGGAGTGCGGCAAATACAACAAATAGAAGGGATTTACGGAACATTTGGGTCTCCAATTGAAAGTGAAATTTAGTACATACTTGCATATGTATTGTACATAAATTCACAATAATTTCAACCCAAAAAGTCCGATTTTTGACTAGAGTTAGCTTATAAAACCTGGACAAGCCCCAGTGTTAAACGAAAGCCATTTGCGGGTAGAGTTCTTATGGGTTTTTCCTGTAATACTCAAACCACTTTTCTTCCAACGGTTTCCACTCGTCGCTCTGATCGGCTTTTTCTTCCCAATTTTCCTTGCCTGTCCACTCTTCGATTTTGATCGTATACACTGAAGTGGCTCGCAATTCCTTCTCATTGATCTCGCGATATTCCTGCCCGGCTTTCATTTCAGGGAAGTATTTGCTGATCAAGCCATTTAATAGTTCCTTTGCTTCATCAGGGGCGGTTACCACACGTGCAGTACCAAAGATAACGACGCTTCGATACTGGAGCGAAAATTCCAGCGCGACATTGGATGGCAGCATCTGCCCCAACTCGCTCGCCTCAAAACTGACCTTGGGGTTGTGTTCAATATTCGAGCGGATTCTCCCCGCAAGATTCGAGTGAAAGACGATCTGATGACCGGTTTCGTCATACCAGAATGTGCTGGTGTTGATGAACGGCTGACCATCCACCGAGGTGGCGATGTGCCCAAGTTTGGCGGTTTTCAGGTATTTCCGAATCCATGCATCATCTTGGGTGAGGTGAGGTCTGCGTTGAAAAGCAGCAGGAGCTTGACCGATATAGTCTCTTGGCATGATGTTTCCTATTTTTGATCATCTACAAGCAGACGCAGGTAGATAGCCCATTGGGCGATATAACCGAGGATGATACTGGCGAATACGATCAGAGAACCGATCCAATTCACTTCGCCGAGAAATGAAAGCAGAAAATAGATGCTGGCTCCTGCCGTGAGCGAACCTAGCAGGGCAACTTCTACAGCCATCAGGTTGGCAATGCTGTATGGTTTATTCACGCGCGGTACCTGCCGCGCACGCCATTTGAATGCGCTTTCGACCTCGGGATGATGCTTGATATAAAAATCTTTAATCTTGTTCATGGCTTCTACAGATTCGTGCCAGGAGGCGCGTAAACGGGCAAGCTGGGCAATGGTCAACCCGCCCATAAAGGTTAGCACGAGAAAAAGCGCAAAGAATGCAAAAGCGATGGTTTTCGTTTGCGCTTCTAGCTGGGTGCCAACAATGGCGGCAACAAATGAGCCAACTGAAACAAAATAAAACGATGTGACTCGCGAGCGATCTTCATTCGCTTGGAATGCGGTCTGGGAAATGTATTCATATTCTTTTTGAAGCAATTCATCGGGGTTGAGCTTCGGTTTGGGTGCCATGCTGGCTCTCCTTGACTATAGTATCCCCATTATGACATGACTTTGCTTTTGGCGCAAAAAAAAGAGCGCGAGAGATTATCTCGCGCTCTTTTGATTTATAGGCTGATCGCCCATTCACCTTGTCGCATCACTGGCTCACGCTTGCCGTCTTTGGTGATGCCGTCAATGTCCATTTGCGGAGAGCCGATCATAAAATCGACATGGTTGAGGCTGACGTTGCCCCCAGCGGCGATGAATTCTGCGTCGTTCAACTCCGTTCCTCCGGCGAGGGTGAAGCGGTAGGCGCGTCCGATGGCGATATGGCAGGAGGCGTTTTCGTCGAAGAGGGTGTTGTAGAAGAGGTGTCCGCGTTTGCCAATGGGTGAGGAGGCGGGCACAAGTGCCACTTCCCCGAGTCGACGCGAGCCTTCATCTGTATCCACTAATTTTTGGAGCGCAGCTTCGCCCTTCTTTGCGGTGACTTTGACAATTTGCCCATACTCAAAATGGACTTGGAAATCTTCGATCAAGGTGCCGCCATAGCTGAGCGGGAAGGTGGCAGAGATCACGCCATCGGCGCGGTTGCGGTCTGGTAGCGTGAAGACTTCTTCGGTAGGCATGTTGGCGGTAAAAGCCACTCCGTTTTGCGCCATAGATTGTGCGCTGATCCAGAGATGCCCACTGGGGAGACCGAGGGTGAAGTCGGTGCCGGGACCTTTGTAATGCAGGGCTGTATATTGCTTGGCTTGCAGGTAAAGGGCTCGCTCACGCAGAGCGGCAATGTGTTTATTCCAGGCGTCGATGGGGTCTGGCTGGTCGATGCGGGTGGTCTCAAAGATGGCTTGCCAGAGTTTATCTTGAGCTTTGTTGATGGGCAGGTCGGGGAAAATTTTATGCGCCCAGGCTTCACCCGCCGCAGCAACGACACACCAATTGATGGCGTTCGTTGTCACTTTTTCACTGATCGGGCTCCAGTTTTCGAGGTGAGTGCGTTGCATCATGCCAACCACTTCGGGGTCGAGCCCGCCGAGCAAGTCGGGGTTGGCTCCGCCAATAGAAAGAAGGGCATCGCCGTTATCGATCATATTTTGAATTCCCTGCACCTGCCACTTGGAGTATTCTCCAAAGGAGTCTTTGGGGGCATACTGGGCACGCAGGCGCAGCATTTCTTCATCGGCAAAGATGGCATCTACAAATTTTGCGCCGACCCCATAAGCGGCTTTGGCGATCTCACGCACAAGCGGCGCAAATTGATGGGGGACACCACGAGTTCCAGCGGAAGTAATAATCAGGCGCTGCCCCGTACGGAGATTCAACCCGACTTTGATGATGGCTTCGGCGTATTTTTCGAGCATTTCCTGGTGGGTTTTTCCGGTCATTTTTTCCTCGGTATAGATAATGAAGGTGTCGACAAGTATAGCACGGAGGGATTTTTTATGCCCATTTATCCTTCGTTGCAAAAAACGATGCTCCCGCCCTAACCGGGGGTTATATACGTGAGTCACCCGTTAGCTCAACCCTATTGCAGGAGCGTTCGCATGCTGAATATTGAAAGAGTGGATACGGAAAACAAGAAGCAGGTTAGGCGGTTCGTGGAGTTGCCCTTTCGCATCTATGCGGATTGCCCGCAGTGGGTCCCTCCGCTAAATGTGGATGCCTATAATCAGTTGAATCGCAAAAAACATCCCTTCCATGAACATTCAGATGTGGAGTTTTTCCTCGCGGTTCGGGATGGGCACGATGTAGGGCGGATTGCTGTGATCGAAAATAAACCTTTTAATCAATATCACCATGAGAAGACGGCGGATTTTTATCTTTTCGAATGTGAGAACGACCTTGAAGCTGCAACCCTTTTATTCAACACAGCCATTGAGTGGGCAAAGGCACGTGGATTAAATAAAATGATCGGACCAAAGGGAATGGGTCCGCTGGATGGATATGGAGTATTGGTTTTCGGGCACGAGCACCGTCAGACGATGACCATGCTCAATTACAACCACTCCTACTATCAGTCATTGGTGGAGGCGCAGGGGTTCATCAAGGAAGTGGACTTTGTCTCCTGCTACTTGCCCGCAGATAAATTTCAGATTCCCGAGCGGGTGAAGCGTATTACTGAGCGCGTGATGCAACGCGGACATTTGGAGATCAAGACTTTCAAGAATAAAAAAGAATTGCTTGGCTGGGCAGATCGCATTGGAACGGCATACAACAATGCCTTTGTGAATAATTGGGAATATTATCCTCTCACTCAGCGTGAGATCGATTTCGTGGTCGAAAATATAATGACGATTGCCGACCACCGCCTGATTAAGATTGTTACTCATGGTGAAGATGTGGTTGGCTTTCTATTTGCCTTTCATGATGTTTCTGCTGCCATGCAGCGAGCAAAGGGAAAACTTTTCCCATTTGGCTTGCTGGATATTCTGATGGATATTCGCCGCACGAATACGGTTGCGGTCAACGGGATGGGAATTTTGCCTGAATTTCAAGGGCATGGCGGAAATGCTCTGTTGTATTATGCAATGGGAACCACATTGTTGGAGTTCAGACAATTCGTGCATGTGGAGATGACCCAAGTTGCCGAAACGACTGAGCAAATGCGCGCCGACTTGAAGAATCTAAATGGAGTTGAGTACAAGAATCATCGTGTCTATCAGAAGGCGTTGGGTTGACCCTATACTCTAATTAAAAAAATAAAAGCGGATGGTCATTGCCATCCGCTTTTTATTATCCTTTCGGCTCTTCCTGTTTGCCGAGCTCCACTTTTACCGGCTCACCCATGCGTTGAGCTTCGCTCGCTTCAAGAGAGGTTAGCGGCAGGATGATGTGAAATTGACTGCCAGGGAAGTTGACTTCGTCGTAGCCGGGGCTTTCGACCCAGATGCGCCCGCCGTGTGCTTCAACGATGCCCTTGGAGAGTGCTAACCCCAGACCCGCACCACTGCCTTTGAAGCGCGATTTACTGGTGGAATGTTTGCCGAGTTCACCGGGTTGATAAAACTTGGAGAAAATAACTTCGCGCAGGTTCGGGTCTACGCCGACGCCAGTATCACTGACGACGATTTCAACACCGCCATTCGGAAGATTGACGATTGCGGGGATATGTTTGCCTGTGATGGTGATCCAACCGTTGTTGGGTGTAAATTTGACCGCATTGCGAATCAGGTGATGAAGTAATTTTTCCAACAGGTGCGGGTCAGCTTTGACGAGTGGCAGAGTGGCAATTTTGATGGAAAAGATCTGCTCGCGTTCTTTGAATAACTTTGAATGTTCTGTGCCCACCTGGCGCACCAATTGACCAAGGTCTACCGGTTGGAGATGCGGCTTGAGGGCGCGTGCATCGATCTGGGCGATGTCGAACATCGAGTCCATCACTTCGTGCAAGCGGATCGTGCCGTCGTAAATGCCCTTCATCATGGTCTTCAAGTTTTTTTCGAGCTTGGGGTCATCCATCAGCATTTCGGTATACCCCTTGATGACGGTGAGCGGAGTGCGGAGCTCGTGCGAGGCGATGCTGATGAAATCAGACTTTGCTTGGTCGATGCGCTGGAGTTCTTGATTATTCTTTTCAAGTGTGCGGCGTGCCTGGCGCAGTTCTGTGTTGAGGCGCATCAGGTTATCTACAAGGCGGGCATTTTCGAGCGCGACGGCTGTCTGGCTGGCGTGGGCGCTGAGCACGGAAAGATCTTCTCGGGTAAAGCGATTGCCGCTTAACTTCGAGCCGAACGCCAGTAAACCGATCCATTGTTTCTTGGCAAAGATGGGAATATAAACTTCACAACGTAGCTCATTGAACCAACCCCGCTCCAGCGTGGAAGTAGATCTGAAAGCGGGTGACAGGTCCAGGTCATATTGAAGAAGCGGTTTTTGTTCACGAATCAGATAAGAAGCAACGGCTCCACTTTCCTCCAACTCCACTGCCACGAGTTGTCTTTCTTCGGGGCTGCGAGCCGAGCGGAGTTTGTAGGTCTTGCGTCCATCTGCCTGCCGTTCTGCATCAACGAGAAAAAGAAAGCCGCGTTCGATCTGCATCGCTTCGAGCATGATGCCAATTGCGATGTTGGCGAGCCGGTCCATATCGAGGATGTTGCTGATGCTTTCACTGTATTGGTGAATCGTCAGGCTGGCATCGTATTGATCGCCCTTCATCCATTTGTTGATGGCGCGTGAGACTAGAGCTGTCAGCGGCGAGAAGAGCAGGGCGATGAAAAGCGCCACAATTGCTCCTGCAAAAAGCGGATTGAAATTTCCGTTTGCCCCAAACAAGGCTTGAATGACCAGAAAACCAGCGATGTAAAAACCGACGATGGCAAGGGTGCTTGTAAGGTAGATCAAAGCACGGCGTGTGATATTTTTTAAGTCGGGCACGTAATGCGTGCCAACCACATATGCCATACCCACGGCAATAAGCAAACGCAATGGCTGCCCAATGATCAGAACGCCAGAGAAGAGCAGGATGTCATTCAGCAGGGTGAAAACGACTGGCACCCACCAATAACCTAAACGACTACGCAAGAGAGGCTGCCTGCTTTGGCGTTGGGCGCTTGAAAGGTTGAGGATCATCACTATGCTAAGAATGATCCACCCGAGAACGACCAAAGCGGGACCAAGCCGCTCACGGTATAGAACCAGTTCGCCGTTCGTCCATAAAGCATCTGGCAGTCCGAATGGGTTGGTGAGCACGAGCGCCAGACCCAGCGCCCACACTCCCCAATACCCGATCCATGCCCACCAAAGCTCACGTTTGGTGAACACCTGAATGGTGATCATCAGAATGACAACGAGGGTGAATGAAATATAGGTTTGTAATTCCTGAAAAAGGGAAGGGTCCCCGCGCCCCTGCCAGACCGCCTCGGCAATATTGATGACCATGGCGAGCAGGGCATATAAAACCACCAGCCAGGTGGCGGCGCCTTGATTGTCTTCACGCCGTTGGATGACAAAAAAAACGACCGGCAAGTAAAGGACGCCGATGAATATAAGAATAATGACTTGTGCCAGTGATGCGCTCATAATGTTAAAGGAAATTTTACTCGAATTCATTGATAATCGGTTATTATTAATGTATGTTGACTTCAAAAGCCTCCCGTCTTAAATACAATTTTTCGAAAGATTTTTTTCGCCCCGACGGGCACGTCGTTTTTACCGATATGGCTTCGGCACGGGCATTTGCCAGCCAAATGTCTGCGCAGCGTTCGGACCCCGTATCTGCTTCTGACTTGTATGTGATCTCTCTGCTAGATGAGGCATATCACATCCTTTTGCGTCAGTATTACAGCCGTCATACCGGCGTGATGGGACGTGCCATGGGGGCTTTGCAATCGACATTGGGATCAAAATATGATCTGACACTGACGAAATTTACCGAGGAATTTCCGCCTCTTTCCGTCTTTCGAGGCGAGATTACAGCCGGAGTTTATCTCTCGACCACGCTTCCGAACTTTGGCGATTTTGGGCACGGGGTTCGTGCTGCCGCCATTGAAGAAATGTTGTTGATCCAAAACGCCAACAAGAACCCGGCAATCAAACCATACAAAGACCTGTTCGATGAGGCTGTGATGAACGGCTCATCGTTCAAAGAATTTACGACTCGCCTGCTGGACTATTTCTCCACCCAACCTGGTTTGGGCAGTGGGGTGGGTGCGGGCGAAACGCTATCCGAACTGCTCGAAGGACCCATCAACGCGTCGCCCGATTCGCTTGAAGGACAGTTGCAATTCATCCTGCAAAAATGGGGCTATTTGCTAGGCGGAGAATTTTCACTACGCCTGCTGCGCGGCATGGACTATTTGCGTGAAGACATCATCCGCAAACAGGGACCGATCGATAGCTTCAATCAGGAAATACACGTCCCAACATTTACCGGGCACGATTATGCCGAATACGAACGCTA
>JBDKJK010000158.1:0-2634 GCA_039796675.1 Chloroflexota bacterium | reverse complement strand
GGTAGCCTGGCAGTCTTAGCTGATTCTTCAGCCGTAGACCCATGGCTTTGCGTCCCTGCCTTTCGGCAGGTTTGCCTTTGATCGGTACGAACCGATACATTAAGGTTCAAAAGAAAAGGACTGGTGCCTTTGGTTGTTCACACAACTGTGGGCATATTGTTTGCTATCTTTCGATGGGTTTGCCTTTTCAGTTACTGATTTCATTATATACAAAATGGTTGTAATGGAGTTTTCACATTTGTCATGTAACAAATCTGCAATGAATCATGCTACACTTGCGCGAATAATTTAATGAATGCAAAACTCCCGTTTTGGTTAAAGACTTTATACGGTTCCGGCGATTGGGGCATTGCCAGCATCGGCATGATGCGTTCCATTTTTTACGCCATCTATCTGACGGATGTGGTCGGCATTGAGCCGCGCCTGGCTTCATTGGGTGCCTTGGCAGGCGTTATTTGGGATGCCATCAATGACCCGATCATCGGTGTGTTGAGCGACCGCATGAAATCGAAGCTGGGCAGGCGGCGACCTTTTCTTTTGTGGTTCGCCTTCCCATTTGGATTAAGTTTTGTCATGCTATGGTCCGCACCGAATTGGGATAGCCAAGTAGCATTATTGATGTATGTGACGCTGGCATTCATGCTCTCAGATACGCTCACCACCTTGGTGGCGGTTCCGTATTATTCTCTCACCCCTGAGCTAACTCAAAATTACGACGAGCGTACCTCGCTTTCAAGTTTTCGCTCGGTCTTTCAATTGCTTTCGGCAATGGTGGTGGTGATCGCCGCTCCTATGATTGTAGATGCTGTCATTTCGGGTGGCGGCACACAACAACAGGGCTTTCTAACAGCAGGGGCTGTGTTCGGTGCGATTGGTTCTTTGCCGTTGTTTTTGATCGGACTCTTTGTGCGTGAGCGATACTCAGAAGAAACGCAGGAACAGGAAACTCTTTCATTCCGCGAGACGCTAAAACTAGCATGGCAGAATGTTCCTTTTCGCTATGCCGTTGGTATTTACATGTTCAATTGGTCGGCAGTGGATATGGTCGCTATTACCTTTCCATTCTTTCTTTTGTATTGGGTGGCGCAGGGAAATCTTTTGGCGAAGATCACCATCTTTGGTGTGGATCTGGCGCTTGAGTCCGCGTTTTTCGGCGTTATGATGTTCGTGTGTGTGTTGTTCGTGCCTTTCTGGTTGTGGCTTTCAAAACGATTCAACAAGATACAGGCGTATATTGCCGGTATGGCAGCTTGGGTTGTGGTGCAGGTATTGATCTTTACCATTCAACCTGGGGATACGAATTACTTATTGTTCATTGCGGCACTAGCAGGCATCGGCGTTTCAGCGGCGTATATTTTGCCTGATTCCATTTTGCCGGATGTGATCGAATGGGATGAACTTCGCACAGGTCGCAGACAAGAAGGCATTTACTATGGCATCCGCACTCTCATCCGCAAGTTGACCGGAGCATTGGTCATATTTGTGACGTTGCAAGTTTTGGGATGGTCAGGCTATATGCCGCCTCCAGAAAATGTGACCATCTTTAAACAACCTGAGTCTGCCCTGTTCATGATTCGTGCCATGGTCTCGTTTATTGGAGCCGGTATTTTGCTGGGCACGATCATTATTGCATGGTCATATCCACTTACACGCGAGAAATATCAACGCATTCAAAAGCTGCTGGCTGTTCGTAAAAACAAAATGTAAGGGCGACCTTCACGGTCGCCCTTTGTTAAACAATAACCTGATTTTGCAATCGTACGGGAACAATCGCAAGAGGACAACCGCAAGAGAAGGACAACCGCGAGGGTTGTCCTTACTAGATCATCGTCGGTTCTTCATACTTCCCAAACACTTTCGTCATTATCCCAACAATCTCCCCCAGCGTGCAATACGCGCGCACACAATCTACGATATAGGGCATGGTGTTCTCAGTGCCTTCGCAGGCGATGCGCAATGCATCGAGCGTTTGCCCAACACGCCCACTATCACGGGTCTTCTTCACTTCATTCAAGCGCGCCATCTGACGTGTGTATCCATTCGGGTCCATGCGCAGAATGGGAATCGCTGCGGGCTTCTCATCCATATAAGCATTCACACCAACGATTTTTCTACGACCTTCATCAATCTCGCGTTGATAGCGATAGGCAGCATCGGATATCTCGCTTTGCATAAAACCTTTTTCAAGCGCGGGGATGACTCCACCCAAGTCTTGGATGCGCTGGAAGTAGGCATACGCCTCTTTCTCCATTCGGTTTGTTTGCGCTTCGACGAAGAAACTACCCCCAAGCGGATCCACCGTATTCGTGACACCCGATTCTTCAGCGATGACCTGCTGTGTGCGCAACGCAACTTTGACGGCATGTTCTGACGGAAGTGCGAGCGCTTCATCCATTGAATTCGTATGCAGACTTTGTGTTCCGCCGAGGACAGCCGCCAGCGCCTGTATCGCCACGCGGACGATGTTGTTCTCCGGCTGTTGTGCCGTGAGCGAGACTCCCGCCGTTTGAGTGTGGAAGCGCATCAGCCATGAGCGCGGATTCTTCGCCTTGAACGTCTCACGCATCTCACGCGCCCAAATGCGACGAGCCGCACGATATTTGGCGATCTCTTCAAAGAAGTCGTTATGCGCGT
>JBDKJK010000157.1:0-9581 GCA_039796675.1 Chloroflexota bacterium | reverse complement strand
CAATAACAATCCGCCTCCCACTCAGGAGGCGCTGTCTGCTCTTATTCAGGAGCCTTCGTCCACGCTGTTCATCGCCCGCAATGACGACCAGCAGATCATTGGCGCACTCACCCTCATCGTCTACCGCGTCCCCACCGGCATCCGCTCCATCATCGAAGATGTCATCGTAGATTTGTCCGCTCGCGGACAAGGCATCGGCGAAGCACTCATGCTGCGTGCCATCGACCTCGCCAAAGAAAAAGGCGCGAGCAACATCGCGCTCACGTCCAATCCGCAACGGGTGGCGGCAAATAAATTGTATTTGAAACTGGGCTTTGAAAAACGCGAAACAAATGCGTATGTTTTCAGGCTGGCAGGAAACTCAAACTCGTAATGCGTAATACGTAAGAATTACTAACCGATGCCATTTCGAGCATCACTCATCACTCATCACTCATCACTCATCACTCATCACTCATCACTCATCACTCATCACTCATTCACCAAATACTTACTACTCGCCTTACTCAGATTACTATACTCCCCGCGATATTCTTCCGGCATCAGCTCCGCAATGCGATACATCATCTCATCCACCATCTCCTGACGCATCTCCCCGGTCACCTTGCCCTCTGCCTTCACATAGAACGGCTCCCCAACGCGAATATGAAAGTCAGTGCGTTTGAAGCTCTTGAGGTTCTTCAAGAACATCTCGCCGCCCCAATGCACAACCGGCACAACCGGCGCACCCGATTTCATCGCCAAGATCGCCGCACCGGGTAGTCCGCGCCGTAGAATGCCGGTCTTGTTGCGCGTCCCTTCGGGAGCCACCCCAAAGATGCGCCCCTCCTCCAGCATCCGCAACGCAGATTTGAGCGCGGTCAGATCCGCCTCTCCGCGATGCACAGGGATGATGTCCCATGCACCGAAGACCCATTTGAGGAAGGGATTTTCAAATGCTTCCGCTTTGCCCCAGCCCGTGATCTTGCGTGGCTGCAGCAGGTTGGCGAACACGGGCACTTCCACCTGCCCGGTATGGTTCGTGATCACGATCAACGGACCTTTTTCCGGCACACTGCTTAACCCACCGGGGGCATCAATTCGCAGCGTCAGCCAGAAGTAGATGCGTAGTAAAGATGTAATGATCCAAAGGGAAAATGTTTTCATGCGTGAATGATCTCAAGTTCCTGCGGCAGAATTTCAAGCGTCAAGTGTTTGCCCTCCAGGCAGATGAACTCGCCATCGGCATGGGCAGGGAAGGTTCTATCCAACGAAGTGATCGAAACTTTCTTCGCGCGTTTCATTTGGATCTCAGGCAATGTCGCCTGCGTGCCTTTGATGAAATGTGGGATCATCTGCAAGATGCGTCCCTTCGAGGCGGTTTCTGCAATGCACAAGTCAAACATGCCGTCGTCGGCTTTCGAGTCGGGTGCCATTTGAAAGCCGCCGCCCATGCGCCGTCCGTTCATCACCGAGATCATCAACGAAGTCTGTTTGATCGTTTCGGTATCGTCCAAAATGATTTCCATTTGTGCCGGGTTGTAATAAAGGAATACGGTCTTGATCACGCCAATGAGATACGCCAGCAATCCGCGCGTCCAACGGACTTTGATGGCTTCATTGCCAACCGCTGCATCAAAGCCCACACCGATGCCGTTCCCAAAATACCGTCCGTCGGGATAATCGCCGCCTTTCACCACCCCCAAGTCGATTCGTTTGCGTTTATTCGCCTTCAAGGCTTTCAAGCCTTCGTCTAAAGTCGTAGGGATTCCCGTTCCACCGGCAAAGTCATTGCCTGTGCCAATGCCTAGCACCGTAAAGGCGGCGCTGCCATGCCCGGCTTTCTTGGCGCGCATCAACCCGTTCAGGGCTTCGTTCACCGTCCCATCGCCGCTGGCGCAGACGATCACATCATAGCCGTCGCGGACTGCACCCTCAGTGAGGTCAGCCGCATGCCACATGCCTTCTGTGCGTACCAGCTTAAAGTCGAAGCTGTGTTCCTTCAAAAATGTTTCGATCTGAGAAATAGACTTTTCCCCAAGCCCGCGCCCCGAAGTCGGATTGACGATCACAAAGTTTCTCATGTGTACTCCCAATACAAAAGTGTGGCGAGTGTATCACAAGCGCGGTTTATATTTCAAGTAATCTTCGGGCGTGTCGAGGTCCTGCAAAATGGTTGGCGTTTCCACCGGCACATATTCGATCTCAGCGCTGTGGGCATTCAAAAACTCACGCAGCGAAGCATCCTGTAACCCAAGCATTTCCTCCCATAATGGGCGCGCCGCCAACCAGGGATGTCCGCGCCGCATTTGATAACTCGGCACCACCAGATTAGCTCCGCTTTTGACGAAGGCTTCGCAGACGCTTCGCACGCTTCTTTCTTCCATTTGGGGCTGGTCACCCAAACAGATCAGCATTGCCTGCGCTGAAGGCTTTTGCATTCGCACCCCAACTTTCATCGAAGAGAGCATATCACCATCATCGTTGACCATTAATCGTATGGGAAGGTGCGAAAAAACAGAGGCAATATCCGAATGGGTCACAAGCACAATATCTTCCACGCCTGAATCTTGTAAGGTGTGTATGACCTTGCCAAGCACGGTCGTATCGCCCCAGGGCATGAGCATCTTTTGCTTTCCCATCCGTGTGGACCTGCCCGCCGCCAACACAATCGCCGAGATCATGCTTTCACCATTCATTATTCTCAATTCTTTTCAATCGTTCATAATCTTCTGGCTTGTCCACATCGAAGATTAGGATGTCGTCATGCCAGGGGAGGTAAGTGACTTTGTGCTTGTCAAATATGCCGCGTCCGCCCACATCACCTTGCAGCGTTAAGAGACTTGGGAATGTGACACGGTCAAACAAGACCGGGTTGGCACGTTTTTCTTCCAACACAAGCGGCGCGAGGATCGCTTGCATGTCACTGGCGTGAGACTCAACCAGAGCGCGGATCACCTCCACTGGAATCTGCGGCTGGTCTGCGAGCATAAAGATGGCAGAGCCCACATTGGCTGGCAATGCAGCAATGCCTGCCTTGATGGATGTGCTTTGCCCCTGCTCATAGTCCGTGTTGTAGAGGATGCTTACGGGTAGGTCTTGTAGTTGCGATTCGATCTCAGCGTGGCGAAAGCCGGTAACCACCACCACAGGCTCGAGCGCAGAACGAAGCGCGGTCTCCGTCACATGCCGAATGAACGAATTCCCCTTCCATTTCAGCAATTGCTTGGGCTGACCATATCGGCTCGAGCTTCCGGCGGCAAGAATGATACCCGCTGTTTTTTCTATGGCTTGCAAGTTGTTCTGCTGTAACGAACCAACGATGACGGAGTCGTACGATTTGAGCAGGTTGTGGGCAAGCGTTCCGCCAATTGAAAGAAGTTCAGGCGTATCTGCCTGGTTGAGCAGCGCAATTCGTTTTGCAGTGGCTGGAATATTTTTCAACGCGCCCTGCGAGTGGGTGAGGGCATTGAAGAGTGCCTGCGATGTAATGCTCTCGCCAATGGTGAGCCCGCTTAGTTCTGCAAAAATTTCAGGGCGATGAACATATTTTTCGTGCAGTGGTTTGCCCAACCCGCTTAGCCCAGAAACATGAATGACGAGATCAGAAAACTGCGGTATTGGCGGCTCATGTTCGGCAGGAGCTTTAAGCGGTTTCTGTCGCGACCCATCTGCCTCAATAAGGAGATAGGTTTCTTCCTTCACTTGCTTTGCGTGTAGCCAATTTAGGGCATTTTGTGAAATTGGGCTGGTTCTATCTTTATCCACTTCACCTGTAATCAGCACGATCCCTTGATGTGGAAGTTTGATTTCATCTGCATCACTGGCGATGATGTGATGGTCAGCCAGTGAAGTTTGCCAGCTTCCAAGATGTGTAGTGGCGGTGACGAAGATCAAATTCTTTTTGTTGAGCAGCAGCCGTGCAAGCTGAAAGAGGGCAGTGGTCTTGCCGCCAGAGCCAACGAAGCTGATCACATGCGAATTCGTTGAACTATTGAGACGAAGGGCTTTTAATAGGTTCATGGAATTTATATCATTGTAATTGTATGATAAAAAGCACGATTCGGCATCCCAAACCGATGGGGATGGACGTATAATGAAATCATCATATCCGTTATTGTTACACCAAGGGCGAACACATGGAAAAACCCACTGCATTAATCGTTGAAGATGACCGCGATATTGTTGCCTTGTTCCGGCATGTTTTGGATGTTGCTGGTTACCATACAGAGATCATCCTTGATGGAAAGGACGCGATGGATCGCCTTGAAGTGATGCGTCCGAACATCGTTCTTTTGGATCTGCAATTACCGCGCATGTCTGGCGTGGAGATTCTAAAACGCATGCGCGACGACGAACGCCTCAAACGCGTGCCGGTCGTTGTCATCACTGCTTACGCTCCCTACGCCGACAGCCTGCCCGTCGAACCAGATCTGTTGCTGCTGAAGCCAGTGGATATCAATCAACTCAGCAGTCTTGTTCAGCGTCTGCAAGCCACGCAAGGCGCATTGGATGAATCCCCGCATGATTTTGTGACCGGGTTATACACACTGCCCTTCTTCAGCGTGCGAATGACCTTCTCACTCGAACGCATCAAGCAAAGTTCGTTTCGCCGCTTTGGGGTTCTGTTCGCCGATGTACCTCTTCTGGGTGAACTCCGCACGCACCTTAGCGAAATCGAGATGCGAAATTTCCTGCGCAAACTGGCAGACCAGTTTCGTATTACGCTTCGTCCAACCGACACCATGGCATGGGCAGGAGACCTCAGCTTGTTCCTCACCTTGATCGAAGATATCCCTACCCCCGAAGCGCCATTGAAGATCGCCGGGCGCGTGCGCGACGGTATGAAACGCTTCCTCGAAACCAATGACCGCGGGCTTGGTTTGCGCGCGAATGTAGGCGTGTTGCTATGTGATGCAGACTATGAGGGAATGCAACAAGTTTTAGATGATATCGAACTGGCTCGCCAGCAATTGAATGCCGGTTTATATACCAATCCCTCCATTTTTGATCGCGAGATGTTGAATCAACATCGGTAGCGGCAAGCTAGTCAATTACTATTCCACATTCAGTCAACTACCATCGGCGGTTCGATACAGACCGCCGATGTTTTGCTTCTACTCAGACGGACCAAAAGAATCCTTGGGCAACCCTGGTGGGCGAATCCATGAGAGCCAGCCGGTTTTTGCGGCAGGCGCAAAGGGGGCGGGCTTTTCGTATCGAACGAGGAATAGGCTTGTTCCCAACCCTGCCACTCCAAGCCATTGAGTGACAGTAAGGCTTTCACCAAGAAGCAAACTGCTAAAGACAATGGCGATCAGAAGCTCGGCAAGCCCGAGCAGGGCGGTTTGCATGCCGCCGATCTTTTTTACGCCAAGGAATAAAGCCACTCGAGAAAAGATGGTGACGAAGGTTAGCCCTGCAATCGGCTGCCAGGGAGCATCTGGGGGCGGCAGGCTGCGGTCAAAGATCAAATAGGCAGGGATGACAACAGCACTCATGGAAAGCAGAGTATATAGTGCTACTGTTGGTGCTGGCACTTCGTAAAGGACGCGCTGGTTAATGGGCAGGTGCATGGCGTATAAAATCGCTGCTGCGATCATCATTGTTACACCAACCATGTCCATGGGGTCGTTGGGGACGTTGGTAAGGAGTAAGACAGCCACAGTTGCAAGGGAGATGCGAAAGATCGTCAGGCGGCTGGGCGGTTGATGGTCAAGAATCAGCCACAAGGCGACGAAGAACGGGTAAAGAGAGTAGAGCAACTGCCCGAGGCTGGCATCCAGCCTTTGAAGGGCAAGATAGTAAAAGAGGGAACCGAGTCCATTAATAGCACCGGCAAGAATACAGCCGATCAAGCCTACTGGAAAAATATATAAGAATCGACGATAGAACAATAACATCACAAGCAGCAAAATTCCTGCTGCAAAGCCTGTGCGCAGAGCGACGACAGCAAAAGGTGTAAACCCTTGTGTGATGGCGAGTTTTCCAAATACGGGGGCAAACCCTAAAAAAATCGCAGAGCTAAAAGCCGCGAGAACTCCGGCGGTGTGTTTTTTTGTCAATCGCGCCAGCCTTTTCGGATAAAACTATTTCAGGAGAGCTTTGACCTCGTCCAAAAATTCATCATTGAGGAAATCGCCCTTTTGCAAAAGCGCCTGGATGTGCCCACTGAGACGGTTCTTTTCATCTGGGGTGAGTTCCTTGGCTGTGGCAACGATCACAGGGATGGTGGCGGTCTCAGGGTTGGCACGTAGAGATTCGATGACGGAGAAGCCGTCCATTTCAGGCATCATCAGATCGAGGATCACGAGGTCGGGCAGTTCACGTTGGATCAAGTCCAGACCTTCTCTTCCGTTCTCTGCTTCGAGAATGGTGAAATTGCCTTGTGATTGTAAAATGCGGCGGATGAGTCGTCGCGCTTCGAGGGTATCTTCCACAATGGCAACTTTGGGGAAGCGTTCAGGTGCCACTTGATTTAAAGCCGAGAGCAGACCTTCTTCCTGTGGTGCCTGATTTACAGCGGGGAACTTTACATCACGCGACCAGTTCTCACCCAGAATGCCTTGTTCTGCGGGCATGGTATGCCCTGTGCAGTTGACCACAACCGTATCGCTCGGTTTGATCACCCCGGCACGGATCAATTTGAAGAGTCCTGCAAATGCAGCTCCGGCAGCGGGCTCTGCCGAGATGCCTTCCATCTTTGCAAGCACATGCATGGCACGGAATGCCTCTTCATCTGTAACGCTTTCGAATGCGCCATGGGTAGAATCTACATGATTTTTCAAGAACTCATAGGCACGTCCGGGGTCACCTGTAGCAAGTGTTTCTATGCGGGTCTTGGGGTTGGTAACGGGCTCTGCCTTCGCCAACCCTTTCTTCCAACTATGAACCATGGGGGCGCAGCCCTCTGCCTGAATGGGACCAAATGCAGGAATCTTTTCGATCCAACCCATTTGCTGCATTTCACGAAAGCCTTTATGGACGCCGATCGGTCCCATCCCGCCGCTAATTGCCTGCACATACCAATCTGGGGTGCGCAGGGGAGTATTTTCTCCGGGACCCAAAGCGAAGGTGAGTTGCTCGGCAATCTCAAAGGCAATGGTTTTCATCGCTTCAATAGATGTGATCGTGCGGGCACCCATATCGAGATATAGTTTTCGTTGACGGGCGAATTCCGAAGCAACCTGCTTGCATTGGTCATAAGACCCGGTGATCTTGATGACCTGGCTCCCGTACAGGGCGATCTCGCGCATCTTAACCGACGGTACCAGGCTGGTGACGAATGCCCAAAGTTTCATGCCCGCCCGAGATGCATAGGCTGAATAAGCAATGGCAACATTGCCTGTAGAAGCCGCAACCATTTCGGTAATGCCGGCTTCTTTGAGGGCAGCGATGGTGACGGATGCCTGACGATCTTTGAAAGATGATGTAGGTCCTTGGCGTTCATCTTTGATGAAGATATTCGGGCACCCCAGCATCATTCCCAGGTTGACCGCGCGAATCAGTGGGCTGTACCCCTCTCCCAATGACAGGCTGATGTTTGGGTTGCGCACCGGCAGCAATTCACGATACCGCCATAAATCCTGCTGGCGGGTCTTAAGTTTTTCTGGAAGGGTCTTGCCGATCAACTCATAGTCATATTCCGCCTCGCGCCATTGGCTGCCGCATTTTGGGCAGGTGGTGGAAGTTGGAAAATATGGCGCATTATGTCCGCAATCCAGACATTTGATGATGAATGACACGTAGTACTCCTGTAATTTCTATTTATCTCTTTGCTTGCAAGCGGTCAAGCGAGCGTTGAATGGAGGTTAAGAGTTCCTTCTCGTTGAAGGATCCCTTCGTAAGCAAACGCTGGCCAAGCTCTTTTAACTTGTTCTTTTGTTCGAAGGTTACATCCATGCCGCTGATGACGATGGTGGGAATGTCTCGCAGCCTTGCATCTGACTGCATCTGCTCAAGAATCTGGAGCCCGTCCATATCTGGCATGAACAGATCGAGGATGATGGCGTGAGGCGGGTTGCCGGAGGAGATAATCGTCCAACCGTTGCGCCCTCCTTCTGCAAGGATGGGTCTATATCGCCCGTCATCGGTCAGCATTTTGCTGATCAACCGAAGGTCGTTGGGGTTGTCATCTATCACTAGAACTTCACGAATGGAGCCATCTGAGTTCAAGCGATCAAGCGCGTTGACGATATCTTCTTCCAGAATTGGCTTAACTAGATAATCGGATGCACCCAGATTAAACCCACGTTCGATATCTTCGACAATACTGCAAATGACAACCGGAATGTTGCGGGTCTGTGGGTCTGCTTTTAGGGCATCTAATACGGTCCAGCCGTCGGTGCCTGGCATCATAATATCCAATGTAATGGCAAATGGCTTAACCTTTTTTGCAAACTCAACAGCACGCTTTGGCTCGGTCAGAGGTATCACATGATACCCTTGCGGCTGAAGATATCGTTCATACAGCCCGATCACCTGCGGATCATCATCGATGGTTAGGATGGTCTTGGTGCCTTCAAAGTCGTATTCACTTTCCTTGTGGTAAAGCGGTAGGGTAAAGTGGAAGGTGCTTCCCAAGTTTTCGGCGCTTTCTACCCAGATCTTGCCGCCATGCATATTGATGAGCTGCTGACAAATGGAAAGACCAAGCCCTGTGCCACCGCTTTTGCGTGTGGGAGAGGCATCCACTTGTGAGAATGCGAGGAAAAGCTTTTCCTGATCTTTTTCTGAAATACCCGGGCCTGTATCTGTAACACTAACCTTAATTTGTTTTTTGCCGTTTTCATCTTTGAAGGGCGCCACTTCCACAGTGATGGCTCCTTCTTCTGTAAACTTCGCGGCGTTGGAAAGCAGGTTGATCATCACCTGCCTGACTCGGATCGCATCGGCCCGAACGCTGGGAAGATTTTGTTCGATATTCTGCTTCATTTGGATGGGTTTATCTTTGATCAAGCCGCTCATGGTAGACATCACGCTGTGAACTAGATCTGAGATATTGACCTCATCGAAGGCAAGTTCCATTTTTCCGGCTTCGATCTTGGCAAGGTCAAGAATATCGTTGATCAGACCAAGCAGGTGCTGCCCCGAGTTGTAGATGGCAGTTAGATCTTGCTGCATCAGGTCGGTTACGGGACCGTCTATGCCTTTCAAAATAACACGCGAAAAACCGATAATAGAGTTGAGCGGGGTGCGAAGTTCATGGCTCATGTTCGCCAGAAACTGGCTTTTCAACCGGTCGATCTCGCGCATTTCCATCACCGCTTGTTGCGAGAGTTCAAAGGAGCGGGCGTTATCAATTGCAACCGCAACCTGGTCTGCCAACGTTTGAAGAACTGAGATTTCATCCCCAGTAAAGGCATCTTCTTGCATTGCTTGAATGTCGATCACGCCAATGATACGTGAACTGATGCGCAACGGGATGGCAACTTCGGCGCGTGTATCAGGTAGCAGTGGATTAACTTCGTAAAGTGGATGCGCCACTACATTGTTCACAACCAGCACTTCACCGGTTGAAGCCGCCATACCCACAATGGTCTTGTCGTTGAGTGGCAGCGAATGTTCCTCCTTTTTCATTTCGGCACCCGCTGCTCCTGTGC
>JBDKJK010000156.1:0-2761 GCA_039796675.1 Chloroflexota bacterium | reverse complement strand
TAATTGACCAGAGCGATCAAACCGCCGATGAAACGAATTGCCATTTTAAGCGGACGCGGATTTGGATAGGCGAGGTGCGCAAGCAGATCTGCCAGCAGCCAGACAAGGCTGTATGCCAGCAAATGATAAGGGACGCGTTCGATGTTGAAATCGCGCAAGATCAGGAAGATGCCAAGTGTGAAAAGGGCAGGCGCGCCGGGTTCGAACCAGCCATTTTTGCGCAGATACATTTCGGCGATGAAGAGCAAGCCGATGACGAGAGCATACCAACCGCCGGTTTCTTTGAGAGTGATGAGCGCCCCAAGCGAAAGCAGGGAGCCGAGGATCAATGCGCTGTTGCGAAGCATGAATGACCAGCCCTCACGTACACGGATCGCCATTCCAATCATGAAATAAAGAATTGTCAGTATTGTGAGCACAGGAAGCCAGGCATCCACGTTGAGATGATTGAGCGAGTAGAAGATCGTCAGGGGTAGGCTTGCGGCTGGGATGTAGCCTAACGATGGCGTGCGATATGCAAGTGCATAGATGGTGAACGCGAGTGTATAAATTCCAAAGCAGATGGCGGCATCAAGGGCTGTTGCTTCTGTAAAAATGAAAACGATATTTATGCCTGCTAGAACTCCGCCAATAGCACGCACAATGAAGCTTAACGGGCGCGCGTGCTGGAAGGTTAAATGAGTTAGTAGGTCACTGAAGAGCCACACAAGGCTGTAGGCAAGCAGGTGATAGATTGTGGTGAAGTTATTGAAGTCACGCAGAATGAGATACGCGCCGAGGGTGAAAAGGATGGGCGCACCGAGCTCGAAGCGACCATCCTTGCGGATGTACATTTCTGCAGCAAACAATGCTCCCGCAATGAGTGCATACCAACCGCCAGTCTCTTTCGTGAGGATGAGCGCGGCAATGGAAACAGCTGAAGCCAGAAGGAGGGCACTGTTGTGCAGAGTGAGAGTCCAGCCTTCTTTGGTGCGAAGCACGAGCCCGGCGATAAAGTAGATGACCGCAAGTGTAGTGAGTACGGGCAACCAGGCATCCACTTTGTAAGCATCCAGCCCGAAGACGATAGCCAGCGGTAAGGTAGCCGTGGGAATATATGCGAGCAGGGGTTTTTTGTATGCCAACGCGTATGCCGTGAAGAAGATCGTATAGACCGCATAACAGACGGTGGAGCCAATGGAGTTACTCGAACCGAGCAGGAAAAGTAGATTGACGACTGTAAATATCGCGCCCAGAATGCGCGGCGAAAGCCGCCATTCAGGGTACGCCTTCCAATCTTTTTTGAGCAAGAGATCGGGCAGAAGGAAAATCAGGCTCATGCCAAGAATTTGATAGCCGGGAAAGACATCCAGCTTTTGCATGAAATCAAGCTGGAAGAATGCGAAGTATGCGATGATGAAGCTGAAGTGCGCTAGCGTCCACAACCACCAACGAGTGCGGATAATATTCAAGATGGTGAAGACGATCGCAATTGACAGTGCGGTGACACATCCCAGCCAGACCTCGTGAACAAAGCCAGTAAAGATTGCCAATGCCAGACTCGGCATCGATGCGAGCAAGATCGGCAGGCTGTATTTGTTCAGCCGTTCTGATCTATGGAGAATCTCACTTCCCACGATGAGGAAAATGCCCCATCCGAATAATAATAGGGCTGAGCCGAGGCTTTCCAGATCGAAACTGGCAGCAAGGATCCACGGCATGGGGATCAGCGTAGCTGCAGCCAACCAAGGGAATGCAAAGAAGGGGACCAAATGGTTTGAAAAAATAAAAAAGATCGCCGCCAAAACCCAGGTTGCAAACGCCGCCAGGTGCCAAAGATTATTGAAAGATGGGTCAAAAAGATTGGCACCAAAAAGTGAAAGCGAAACAACAAGCAGAATAACTTGTACTCCTTGAGTTGAGATAAAGAGCGGCAGCCAAAAGTTACGTTCCATCGATTTTCGAAGCAGCCATACTCCTGCCAGCCCCGAAAATGCAGCGAGCCCTTCCAAAAGGACATGCACACCCAACTTAACCTCGAAGAACCTGCCGATACTAAAGAAGGCAAGCAGCAGTGCGCCAAATGCAGTGATGCTGAACAAGCGAGATGTATACAGGCGCGTCCCTCCGCTCCAAACGGCTGCCATGAAGAAGAAGACGATCGTCCAATACCCATAAGTGAATGATGAAGATAAGCCAAATGATTGGCGCATGGTCTCTTCGAGAGTGTTGGCTGTAATGGGCAGCAGGAAAGAGAAAACGATAAAGAGCGCAAAACTGGGCTGAGGGAGTCGCTTTTTGATGGCAACAGCAAGACCACCAAAGAGGAAAGTGCCCAGCAAAAGAATCGGCAGACGAAACTCTGGTACAACCGCGCCTAAAATAGCAGCGGCGGCGATCACAAAGAATGCGCCAAGATAAAGATAAATTTTGATACTGGCTTCACTAGTGAGTGTTTGTAGAAGCGATGGGCGCGGAGCTGGCGGGGCAAGAGGCGGCTGTGGAATTGACGGGGCAGAGGCGCTCGGTGCAGGTGCCGCTTGCGGCGTGGCAACGGCTGGTTGGGTGGGAGCAGGCTTGCCCTGAGCCGCGTCGAAGGGTTGCGGCTTGGCTTGCGGCGCGATGTCGAAATCATAGCGGCGACTGAGAACGTCGGCTATCTTTTTTTCGATCAATTCATTCTGCACCCATGTCTTGATCTCTCCGAGCATAAGCTCTCTTGTTTTTCGATCAAGACGATTCTGGTTGAAGCGTTGTGCAACAGCCCGGTTGGCAGGGGAAT
>JBDKJK010000155.1:0-2586 GCA_039796675.1 Chloroflexota bacterium | reverse complement strand
TGGCTGGAAGCGTGCGGGATTGTATCATCCGCGTTTTGAATCGTCAACGAAAACATGAATTTCCTTTGGTCCATGCACGCCAATGGTCAGCGTCATTTCGATATCGGCTGTGCGCGAAGGTCCGGTGATGAAAACAGCGTTCTTGCCCTTGGTCATTTCAATAGCATCTGGTAATGACGGCAGGATGTTTTTGGACTCCAACACCGTGAGATGGATTTCTGGAAGCAGCGACCCAAGCAACTCATCATCCGCCTCCAAAACAGACCCGGTATCTGCCAGCCCCACCCAAGCCTTTGTCACACCGACAGTGAGCGCCGGGTCGGGGTTGTGGGTGAAGTCGATGCCAGCTTGGTGCAAGAGGGTTTCGTCGAGGACGTTGGGTTGTAAGTAAATTTTCGTAATATGTTTCGAGATTAGATATTCGATAATCGATTGGGTTGCATTATGTGTTTGATGGACATTGCCAGAGAGGGCGGCGAGTTCGGTGGCAAATTGTTCGATCAAGTTTGAAGGTAGAAAGGTTGGAATGTTTGCAGGTTGTTTTGCAATGATGCTTTGCAATGGAACTTCCCGATTCCCAATGTCCGATTTCCTATACGTATCTCTAAACGTCTTGCTTGCAAAGCGCGGCATATCTTTGCTGTACCCCCAACCGGTAAAGGCGGGCAGACGCATCCACTTGGAGCGGGGGGAAAGGAGATGTGTTCCCAGCGAAGCGAATTTTTGAGAGAGGGCAAACAGCTTTGGCTGAGTAGAGATGCGGGTGTATATCTTCAAGAAAAATTTTGTAGATGAGGTTAATCCCGCGCCGCCACTGGTCACTGACCACTGGTCACTGGTCACTGGTCACTTCACCCGCTCTCACCCTCGTCAATAACTTCGGCAGATCAATATCCACCGGGCAGGCTTCTTTGCATGCGCCGCATAGCGATGAGGCTTGAGCGAGTTGAAAATAATTTTCGCCGAACAACCCCGGCGAAATGACCGAGCCGATCGGACCCGGATATGGCGCAATGGAGAGGTCGCGCCCGATATAGGCATGACCGCTCAGTTCACGGAAGACGGGGCAGGCGTTGAGGCACGCGCCACAGCGAATGCAATACAGCGATTCTTTCAATGGCGAATTGCGGAGTTTGCTGCGTCCATTGTCGAGCAGAATGATATGGCGGGTTTGCCCCGGCATCGGTTTGTGGATGATTTGAGTATAGACCGTGAGTTTTTGTCCAGTTGCCGAACGTGGAAGGAGAGAAAGCAAGAGTGCGAGATCATCGAGATTGGGTGCGAGACGCTCCATGCCCATGAGCGCGATATGGGTCTTCGGAATGGATGTGACCATACGCCCGTTGCCTTCGTTAGTGACGATACAAACGCCGCCGGTTTCTGCTACGCCAAAGTTAACTCCGCTAATGCCAACATCGGCAGTGAGGAAAACTTCGCGTAACACGTTGCGGGCGGTGACGGTGAGTGCCGGAATATCTTCAGTGTAAGGAATGCCAAGCTTTTCGTGAAAAAGCTGTGCAACCTGTTCTTTCTTGAGATGCGCTGCCGGAGTGATGATGTGACTCGGTCGCTCTTTGCGGAGTTGGACAATGTACTCACCCAGGTCGGTTTCGACCACATGGATACCGTGCTTTTCAAGATTTTTATTTAGTTCGATCTCTTCGCTGACCATGCTTTTGGATTTGGCGATTAGAACTTTACGCATTACGGATTGCGCATTAAGTGATACGTGATGCGTAATCCGTAAAACGATGTCGATAGCTTCGGCTGCATCTTTTGCACGATGGACAATGACACCATTGGCTTGGGCGTTGGCGATGAATTGATCGAGATATTGATCCAGATGTTCAATGACCTCTGCACGGATGCGATGAGCCCGCTGACGTCTCTCGCGCCAATTGGGAATGGATTCAAATGCAAGGGCTTTGCCTTTGAGTCTGCGTTCGGTGTTGTTATCTAACGCAGTTTGCAGGGTTTCATTTTCAAGGGACTTGCGGATGCGTTGACGGAATGTGGTCATGGGTGTCAAGTATCAGGTTTTTTACGGATTACGGATTACGAAGTATTTCTGCAATATGAACAACCCTCTGCTGTTTTCCCTGCCTCTTCAACCCGCCCATGATGTGCATAAGGCAACCTGCATCGGTGACGACTAACGTTGGAGAATTGGTAGCTTCGAGATTGGAAATCTTCCGCTTCAACCACTCCGCCGATAACTCAGGGTGCTCGACGGACATTACGCCGCCGAAGCCGCAACATTCGTGAGCGTTGGGCAGTTCGACCAACGTTGCGCCTTTTACATTTTGTAAAAGTGTAAGAGGTTGCTTATCCACATTCAGTCCGCGTAGTGTGTGGCAGGAAGGATGATAGGTGAGTACGCCGTCCCATGTTGCGCCAAGGTCTGTGACGCCAAGTTTATCTACAAGATATTCAGTGAATTCAAAGACACGCTTGCCAAATTTTTTCGCCCGCGGATACCACTCCGCATCTCCTTCAAATAGTTCCAAGAGATTATGCCTGAAGTGATGAGCACAAGAGCCAGAAGGTGTGACGATATCTCCGCTGGTTTTCTCGAATACGTTGATC
>JBDKJK010000154.1:0-10724 GCA_039796675.1 Chloroflexota bacterium | reverse complement strand
GAAACCCCCGGCGTGGATGCGCGGATTCATCCTGCACGCTTGAACTATTACGAGAAAGGCATCAAAGCTCTTTTGGATAGTGACACGCCTCTTTCTGCGCTCTGGCCTGCTCTGCATACCTGGACCTTATCTGCCGCTGTATTAACCGGTGACCATCTCAAGTTTTGGGAACAAACCTGCGACTCTCTCGGGTTGCGCGAAGGTTTCGCTGATAAAGTTGCCGGGCTCGATCACTTTCTTGATGAAATTGAGATCATGTTTGAAGAGATCGCCGCCGCCAACGGATTGGATGCCGAACCATCGACAGGTTTATAAATGCGAGTATAATCGCGCCGATGTTTCGAAGATATCCGCACCGCCATTTGTTGTTAGACAAGTCCCAACGGGATGCATTCTTCGTTTTCTATCCTCGTTCTCAAAAAGCCTGACAATTAATTGTCAGGCTTTTTTCTTAATGTGTTTAGTATGTCACCCTGAGTAGCCAAGCACAACTTTACTGAGATAAGACTTGAGATAATTATAGTGAGAAACCTATGAAATCGAAAAACCTTGGTTATGTCCTACAAGCCTTGTTTGCTGCTTTGTTCTTTGGGGCAAGTGCGCCAATTGCGAAGTTATTGCTTGGCGATATTGCGCCGATCTTCCTCGCATCCTTTCTTTATCTTGGCAGTGGAACTGGAATCGCCCTTACCAAACTTACCCAACCCCAAGGGATTGAAGCAGGCATTCAACGTGCGGATGTGAAATGGCTGGTGGGTGCCATCATCTCTGGCGGCATCCTTGCGCCGATCGTGTTAATGCTCAGTTTGCAAAACACGCCTGCTTCTACAGCATCCTTGTTGCTCAATTTCGAAGGGGTCGGGACGACCCTCATCGCCTTGTTGTTTTTTAAAGAATCCATCAGCCGTCGCGCATGGATGGCGATCCTCGTTATTACGCTCGCAAGCATTTTTCTCTCTACTGATTTTTCTAGTGGGTTCGGGCTTTCGCTTGGTGCATTGGGAGTCATCCTAGCCTGCGTGCTCTGGGGCGCGGACAATAACTTCACGCGCAACATCTCTGGCAAAGACCCGCTCGTCATTGTGGCATGGAAGGGCTTGGTCGCTGGGTCATTCTCATTCGTACTCGCTTGGTCACTTGGAAATCCCTTCCCTTCGTTCACAACCATCCTTGGAACGTTGCTTCTCGGATTTCTCAGCTACGGCTTGAGCACCATGCTCTTCATCCGCTCCATGCGCGGACTCGGCGCAGCCCGCACCAGCGCTTTGTATGGCACAGCTCCGCTGGCGGGTGTAGTGTTGTCCATTTTCATGTTTGGCGAATTCCCTTCTTTCTTTTTTATCATCGCTGCTATTTTGATGATCGGTGGTGCATTGCTTCTTGTCAATGAAGAACACATGCATTCTCACGTACATACTGCCATTTTCCATGAACATGGTCACAGCCATGATGATGGCATGCACGGACATGATACTGCTGAAGGTATCCACTCACATGGGCATGAACATCCCGAAGAAGAACATGAGCACGACCACATGCCAGACATTCATCACCGACATGGACATGAGGAAAGGTAAATAGCGATATTGGATACTCGATGTCAGCTCAAACATTGAGTATCCAATATCGAATAACTAATCAACTAACAAATCAATCAAAATCAGGAGACTAACGCAATGCCAACAACTTCAACCAACCCCCATTTGCCTTTTGGCGAAAATAAGAATGCCGATTGGTACGGCAAGGATATTATTTCCGTCAAGCAATTCAGCCGTGATGATCTTGAATACGTTTTCGGCATCGCCCATGAAATGCGCGGAATGGTCGAACGCATCGGGACGTTTGACTTGCTCAAAGGTAAAATTCTTGCCAATTTGTTCTACGAGCCATCCACACGCACTTCATCTTCGTTCACTGCGGCGATGGAACGCCTGGGCGGCTCGGTCATCCCGATCAGTGAAGTGAAATATTCATCTGTGTCCAAAGGGGAGAGCTTGCCCGATACTATTCGTACTTTGGAATGCTATGCCGATGTGATCGTTCTGCGCCATCCTGAAACCGGGTCCGCGGCGATTGCGGCGAAGGCTGCCAAGAAACCGATCATCAACGCAGGTGACGGAGTGGGTGAGCACCCCACACAGGCATTGCTCGATACCTTCACCATCATGGAAGAGCTCGGTCGCCTTGATAATTTGACTGTGACCATGCTCGGTGACTTGAAGTATGGGCGTACCGTTCACTCGCTGGCAAGATTGCTTTCGCAGTTCAGCAACATCAAGCTGAATTACGTCTCGCCAGATATTTTGAAGATGCCCAAAGAAGTGATGGAAGAGGTGGCTGCCAAGGGTGTGCCACAGGCAGAATTTTCTTCGCTTGAAAAGGTGTTACCCGAAACGGACATTCTGTATGTGACCCGTGTTCAGAAGGAACGTTTTGAAGACCCTGCTGATTATGAAAAAGTGAAGGGTGCTTATGTCATCGACCCCGAGATTATGAAAGCCGCGAAAAAGGAAATGGCAGTTATGCATCCGCTTCCGCGTGTGGGTGAAATTTCCACCGACTTCGATGATGACCCTCGCGCCGCCTACTTCCGTCAGATGGAATATGGACTGTATGTGCGTATGGCGTTGCTTGCGATGGTATTGGGGAAGGCGTAAGAGTGATGAGTTAAGAAAAACGAGTTGTGAGATTTTCTCACAACTCGTTTTTTTATTTCTTGTCGCTTAGTCTTCTGCTGCCCTTGCCACTTCTTCTGGTTCGAAAACAACTTCTTCTTTGCCGGTGAGCTTCGCTTCAATCTTTGAGACGATCAAGCGCAAGTGACCATTATGGGCAACGTAATCCAAGTCATCGGCAGGGACGGCAAGCACGGGGCAAAGCGTGAAGTTTTCGATCCAACCTTCGTAGAGGTCATTTAGGTTCTGCAAGTATTCAGGGCTGATGGTGCGCTCATAGTCACGTCCGCGGTTGCTGATGCGGTTCATCAGGGTATCCACCGAGGCGCGCAGGTAGATGACCAGATCAGGCGGTGGCAGGAACTGCACAGCCGTCTCATACAGGTCGCGGTAGGTCTGATAATCGCGGTCGGTCATGTTGCCCTGTTGATACAGGTTATGGGCAAAGATCTCGGCATCTTCATACACACTGCGATCTTGTATGACCGAATTTGGGTGTGAAGCAAGGTTGAAATGAGAACGCAAGCGATGAGTGAGGAAGAATACTTGCGAATGGAACGCCCAAGCAGACATGTTCTTATAAAAATCGGCAAGGTAGGGATTTTCAGTCACCGGTTCATAGAAAGGATCCCAGTCCATTTGATCACAAAGCATCTTAACGAGCGTAGACTTTCCAACACCGATGTTTCCCGCAATGGCAATAAAACGTTTCATGGCATTCTCTCTGATGGGATGATAGGCGAACGCTTGTATCTTACCACTGGGTTAAAAACTGGCGCAGAGTTTTAAGAAAAACGGCGGACGAATACTCGTCCGCCGCTTGTTTCAGCTTCGATCTTTGAATTACGGAATCGCCCCAGTCAATTCCAGGTCGATGATCTGCTGGAAGGCAGAGAGCGGCTGGGCACCGACGATCGCCAGACCATTGATAAAGAAGGTCGGCGTGGATTGTATGCCAAGGTCAAGAGCAAAATCCATGTCTTGCTGGATGAATTCATCATGTTTGCCGCTGTCGAGGCATGCCGTAAATTCATCTACGTTCAGGCTCAAGTCTGTGGCGTATTGGGTGAATACTTCTCTCGTAAGAGTTTCGCTGCTGAAGAGTTTGCCGTGATAATCCCAGTAGGCATTCTGGTCGTTGGCGCATAGAGAAGCTACCGCAGATGCCATGGCATCCGGGTGGATCGAAGTGAGCGGCAGGTTGCGATACACAAAGCGAATCTGCCCTGGGTAGGCATTGAGCAAAGCCTCATACGTCTCATCGTGGAAGCGGCGGCAGAACGGGCATTGAAAATCGCTAAACTCGACGATAGTGATCGGCGCATCCGCCGAACCAAGGCTGGGATAACCTTCGGTGGGGATTTCGTAGCGAGTGTACTGCGGCTCAGGCGTAACCGGAACCTCTGCCACCTGACCCGAGGGCTGAGCAGCCTGTTGGGCAGATGGTTCTGCTGCAACGGTCGTAGTCGCAGCGTCACGTCCCCAAATGACGAAACCGAGCAGGAGTCCCACAGCAAACGCCAGCACCACCAGCACGGAGTAAAAATGACTGCGTTTGAAGGTGACGAAGTCTTCAGATTCAAGGGCAAATACAGGCTCGATCTCTTCTTCGATTTCGATAACAGCAGGTTCTGATTTTTTTGTTCTAGTAGATTTTGTAGGCATAGTATTGGGATTATAGCCCTCTCTGCGATTTTTTTGCAAAAGGACTTAAGTTTTTATCATCTGCATCGTTTTCCCCGGGCTTGCGTATATTTGGCATGGAGGCTTTATCATGACTACACAAAAAAAATCAACTCCCTGGTATTTGTGGCCCTTTGCCGCCATTTGGAAACTGTTGGCGGTGATTGTAGAAATGACAGGACGTTTCGTGGCGATGGTATTGGGGTTTGTTCTGATGTTGGTCGGTGTAATTGTCAGCTTGACGATTGTTGGGGCTATTGTGGGTATACCGCTGGCAATTATCGGCTTGCTGTTGTTCTTTCGCGGGATGTTTTAAATATAAAAGGTGACAGTCACTTTCAAAGTGACTGTCACCTCATGCATTTTAAGATGCATCCACTTTGGATGGTGGTTTCTTTTTGAAGGGCAGGGTCAGTTTCCCCGTTGGAAGGGAGGCGATGTACTTCCTCACGGCGGGAATTCGGAGGATAAGGAATATCGCGAGGATGAGTCCATAGATCGCCGGGCGGAGGATATCACCAGAGAGGGTGAGGATATCGCCTTTTTTGCTCCAGAGATAATGCAGCACTGCCAATGGCGCAATGATGTAAACGACCTGATGCAGGCGCTTCCAATTTTTGCCGAGGCGCACTTTCCAAATATCGAAAGATGTGACGCCAAGGGGAATGAGCAGCAGAAATGCGATCGCGCCAACGACGATGTAGGGCTTCTCAAATACGGTGCGGAAGATCAAACTCCATGCGAGACCATAATCGAGGTTGATGAAGATCAAGACATGAATCGTGGCATACATCAGAGCATATAAGCCCAGGGTGCGGCGGCGTTTGAGCAGTTCGGGGAATTTGATAATGGCGTTGAGGGGTGTGCAAAGCAGAGAGAGTACCAACAAGGTAATGGCGTGCCGCCCGGTGCGTTGTTCCAGTTCTTGAATGGGGTTGATGGAAAATGAATCGGTTAATAATTCAAAGACGATCCAAATTAATGCCGACCATGCATAAAGATGAATGGCAATTTGTAATGGGGTATAGCGATTGAAGATTTTCATAGTTTATAAAGAGGGTGGGCTTATACTGAATGACCGTCGACGGCGGTCATTCAGTATTATGCTGCTTTCTACCCTACTTAATACTGCAAACTCAGATCCATATTGGCATACAGGTCGGCGACCTGTTCACCATACCCGTTGAACATCAGGGTTTCGCGGCGGGTGAGTTCGCCGATGCGTCGTTCGGATGCCTGTGACCAGCGCGGATGATCGACATTGGGGTTCACGTTGGCATAGAAGCCGTACTCATTTGGAGCGACCGTGCTCCATAAGGTGTTGGGCTTTTGGTCGGTTAGCTCGATCTTGACAATCGATTTGATGGACTTAAAACCGTATTTCCAAGGTACCACCAGGCGAATGGGTGCACCATTTTGGTTGGGCATCATTTCGCCATACAAACCGGTGGCGAGCAGGGTCAGGTCGTTCATGGCTTCATCGATGCGCAAGCCTTCTTGATAGGGCCACGGGTAAAACGCACTGCCTTGCCCTTTCATTTCTTCGGGGCGATAGATGGTCTCAAAGCGGACGTATTGTGCATCTGAGGTGGGTTCTACGGCTTTCAACAAACTTGCCAGTGTGAAACCGTTCCACGGAATGACCATGCTCCACGCCTCGACACAACGCAGGCGATAGATACGTTCTTCCTGTGTGAACGTGGAGAGCAAGTCTTCGATGCCGAAGGTTTTGGGCTTCGCCACCATACCGGTCACTTCCAAAGTCCATGGGCTGGGGTTGAAGCTCTCAGCGAGTGGTTTTACGGCTTCTTTGTTGGTGCTAAATTCGTAGAAATTGTTGTAACTGGTAATTTCTTCGAAGGTATTGGTTGGGTTACCAAGCTCATCTGAGAAAGTGGGGCGCACAACGGCTTCTTGCGTAGACTCAGCTACTTCTGGGGCACAAGCCGCCAGGGCGGCGCTTCCGGCGATGACACCAGCGGCTTTGATAAAGTCACGTCGAGAGAGATAGGTCTCTTTGGGTGTGATCTCAGATGAACGAACAGGAACGGATTTATAGGGGTTGTTCATGTCTCTCCTCAAACTATGGATATGTTTCTGCAAGCAAGGTTTGTATGGCGGCTTCGGTTTCCTTGTATCTGCCTTCGCCGATATGAACATAACGAATATGCCCTTGTTTGTCAATCAAATACAGGGTGGGCCAGTAGCGGTTATTGTACGCCTGCCACGTTTTTCCTTGGTTATCCTGTGTTACAGCATATTCGATCTCATTTTCAAGCACGGCAGCTTTGAGATTATCCAGGCTTTCTTCAAAGGTGAATTCGGGGTAATGGTTGCCAATGATAACCAAACCTTGATCGGAATAATTCGAGTGCCATTCTTTAAGAGCAGGCAGTACATTTTGACAATTGTAACAACCGAATGTCCACATTTCGAGCGCGACGACTTTGCCGCGCAGATCGGCGAGGCGCAGGGGAGAATCCACATTCAGCCAGGTATCGTTCGTTAGTTCGGGGGCAGGTCCGAGGTCCGGCAGGGAGGCGTTGAAAATGGGCAAAATAGATTCCTGAGATTGCGAATCTGCTGGGCTGGCACAGGCGCTTAATAAAAGAGTTAATCCAATAAAAAATCGTTTCATTGTTACCTCAAAGGATGAGGTGATTGTAAGAAAACTTCCTTACGAAAGGATTACGCAAGCCTGAGAGTTTTATTAGGGAATGTGAAACGTGAACCGGCTGCCTTTGCTTGCTTCGCTTTCCACTTTTATTTCGCCGCCGTGTGCCTGCACAATTCCGCGTGAGATGGCAAGCCCAAGCCCGGCGCCACCTGTAGCACGGCTGCGGGATTTTTCTCCGCGATAAAAGCCATCGAAGATGTGTGGAAGGTCTTCAGCACGGATGCCTTTGCCGGTATCTTCCACGCTCACTTCTACGCCAGAGTTGGTTCGCCATGCTGTGACTTTGACCTCGCCATGAGCGGGTGTGTGCCGAACGGCATTGCCTATGAGATTGTTGAGCACACGCCCAATGCGCCGTGTATCCATGCGGACGGGGTCAAGGTTTGGGTCCACGCTGCCGCTCAAAGTCAGGTTCTGACGCGCGGCGATCTCGGTGAAAGATTCAATCGTATCTGAGATAAGGTCTGCGAGCGAGGCGTTTTCAAAATCCAGTTTAAAGCCGCCCGCATTTAATTGTGCCATTTGGAAGAGATCATCGATCAATGCCGAAAGCGAGCGGACGTCACGCTGTGCCGTGTTGAGATAGCGTTCGACGGTTTCAGGATCATCCACCACGCCATCGGCGAGCGCCTCAAGAATGGCGCGAATCGAAGCGAGCGGAGTTTGCAGATCGTGCCCGACCCATGCAATGAGATCGGCACGCATCTTTTCAAGTTCGCGTTGTTTGACATCGGCGGCTTCGAGCTGTTCTGCCATTTTGTTGAAGGTCTGCGCAAGGGCGGCTACTTCATCACGTCCCTGCACGATGACGCGGGTTTTCAGATCGCCTTCGGCGAGCTGCTCTGCCGCACCGCGTAATTGATGCACACGGTCTGTGATGGTGGACGAGAGAAAATATCCGAGTGCCATTGCCATGCCGCCTGCAAAAACAAGAAGAACAATCGCAAGCAAAAGATCGTGTTGGCTTGCGAACATCATTTGTGCCGAGAACCATACATTGAAAAATGTAAGCAAACTCGAAAGCGCATACACGCCAAGCAAAGACCAACGCAAGGTGGGGGAGAGGGTCATCCACCCGAGACGATAGGCGAGATATCCGGCGAGCGCCGAAATAAGCGCCGTGATGCCGAGAAAGAGCGCCATCAAGCCGAGCTCATACATCGGCGGAGACATCATCAAATTGAAGATGACGAGCGAGATGATAAAGATGAGCAGAACGCCTGCTATGAATCGAAAAATATTAGATGATCTCATGGCTCGAATTTGTATCCCACGCCCCAAACTGTCAGCAAATAAGTTGGCGACGATGGATCGCTTTCAATTTTCTCGCGCAGGCGGCGGATGTGAACCGTCACTGTGCCGGGGTCAATATAATCTGCGCCGCCCCACACACGCTCTAACAATTGGTCGCGGGTAAAAACTTGTCTTGGATGTCGTGCCAACAAATACAGCAGATCGAATTCTTTGGCAGTTAATTCGATGGGCGATTCTCGCACCGTCACCATGCGGGTGGATGGGCTGATGTGGATGGTGCCCAACGCCAAGTCTCGCTCAGGCTCCGCTCCGGCTTGTTCCCGCCCAGTGCGCCTAAGCACCGCCCGAACCCGACTCACCAATTCCTGCGGGCTGAACGGCTTGACCACGTAATCGTCTGCTCCCATTTCCAAGCCAGAGATGCGGTCAATTTCCTCGCGCCGTGCTGTGACCATGATGATGGGTACATTTGAACAATCTCGCAGCCAGCGCGTGATGGAGAGTCCATCCACTTCGGGAAGCATCAGGTCGAGAATGACAAAGTCGGGAATCTGCTTTTCGAGAATGGACATTGCCTGCCTGCCGTCCGCTGCGATCTGTACCTGATATCCGGCGCGTTTTAGATACAGGCTGACCACTTCTGAAAGGCTGGGTTCATCTTCCACCACGAGAATTTTTATTTCTGCCATGTTTGAAATCATACTTGATTCCTTTAACTCCGTCACGTAAAAATCAATCCTTTGACGTTTTGTTCATACTTTCGTAAGAATTTGGCAGGGGTTTTGTAAGAAGATATGTCTATTATGCGGCTTCAAGAAAACACAAGGAGATTCACAGAACATGAAAACCAAAAATATTTTAGCTAGTTTTGTTTTGTTACTTGCATTTCTCTTTACTGCTTGCGGCGCACCCGCAGATGACAGCATGATGGAAGAAGATGCGATGATGACTGAAGAAGCCATGCACGATACCGCAATGACTGAAGAAGTCATGATGACAGAAGAGGCAATGACCGAGGAAGCCATGGCAGACGATACTATGATGGAATCCCCGGCATGGTTCGGCATTTCCCTTATGAACGTCCGCACGAACGAAGCTTTCACCATCGAAGACCTGCACGGCAAAGTGGTGCTGGTGGAGACGATGGCGGTCTGGTGCCCGAATTGTCTCAAACAACAGGCACAGGTGCAGGAACTTCACAACCTGCTTGGCGAGCGCGATGATTTTGTCAGCATTGGTTTGGATATTGACCCGAACGAAGATTCATCTAAGTTGTTGAGCTTCATTGATGAACAGGGCTTCGATTGGGCATACGCCGTTTCTCCCGCTGATGTTTCGCGTGACCTTGCCTCTCTCTACGGCGACCAGTTCCTCAACCCGCCTTCTACCCCCATGTTGGTCATCGATCGTCACGGCATCGTCCACCCGTTGCCGTTCGGCATCAAAAGCGCCGATGATCTGTTGAAAGCCATCCAGCCGTATTTAGACGAAAGTATGTAATATTTCGATTATGTCATACTGAGCGAAGCGAAGTATCTTTACGATAGATTCAGAGACCCTTCGCTATCGCTCAGGGTGACATGGATTGGGCATTATGGAAACCATCCTCACCTCCCTCTCTCTTGGCTTGCTTGCCACAACCAGTCCCTGTGTGTTGCCGTTGTATCCGGGCTTTCTCGCCTACCTCAGCGGTGGACAGGAAAAACTAGCGAACAAGCCATCACGTTACTTGCTCGGCTTTTTCGTCCTCGCTGGTGTATTGACGATGATGCTTACACTTGGCGCGATTATCGCATTGTTATCCATTTCTGTTGGGCAGGCGCTGGCGTATGTCATCCCCATTGCCGACCTCATCATCATCACCTTCGGCGTGATGCTTTTACTCAATATCAACCCCTTCAAAAAACTCCCGCAAATTCAAGCACCACTGATCTCGCATCCCTTTGCAAATGCCTTTATTTATGGCTTGCTCTACGGACCCATCGCCTTGCCTTGCTCTGGTCCGCTGGTGGTGAGCATCTTTGCACTCTCCCTCACCGTAGGCGATGCACTTGGAAAATTAAATGTCTTCCTCTGGTTTGGCTTGGGCTTTGGTATTCCGCTTTTGTTATTATCGTTCATCTCTGGCGCAGCACAGCGTTGGATCACCCGTCAATTCGCCATGCGCGCACGGCTGATCAACTTCATCAGCGGATTACTGCTTTTAGGGATTGGTGCCTATGACTTATACATCAATTGGGAATTGATTCAGGCATATTTCTAAAGTGAGAACGTCTCGCCTCTTCCATAGCTGACAGTGGATTCGCCTCGATAACGCGTCACCCCGCCGCCACCGTGGACTTCCCATTCCACGTCCGTTGCAGTCCGCGAATCCGTGACAGAGTCCGTTGACAACATGCCCGTTCGCTCGTCAATGCCAAGCAGGGTTATATCCG
>JBDKJK010000153.1:0-2508 GCA_039796675.1 Chloroflexota bacterium | reverse complement strand
TGCCCAATGTTCTAACTGCATTGCTTATTTTTGCAGTGAGCTATTACGCAGGAACGTGGCTCAGCCGCGTTCTCAATCGTGTTTTGCAAAGACAAAATGCCGAGCCGGGTATTTCACACCTGCTTTCACAGATTCTCAAATGGACGATCATTTCTCTCGGCTTCATTACTGCCTTGCAGCGCTTCTTTAACGTCACTGCATTTTTGACCGGTTTGGGCATCATTGGTTTTACCGTTGGTTTTGCATTGCAGAATATCATGCAAAATTTCGTCTCCGGCGTGATTCTGCTGGTGCAGCGTCCCTTCAAAGTGAATGACGACGTCAACTTGAGCGGGCATGAAGGCACAGTAAAAAAGATCGGTTTACGCACCACCGAAATTCGGTTGCGCAACGGCTTGCTCGTTTTTCTTCCCAATGCCGATGTGCTCGCTCAGCCCATCATCAACTTGAGCCGGGCAGATGGGTTTCGCATAGAACTCCCCGTCAGCATTCCCTACGAAGCGGATACAGAGGAAGTCCGTGCGGTTATTCTCAACGAAATAAGATCCGTCCCTGGCTTTCTTGAAACGCCTGCGCCTCAAGTGCTCTTCCATACCTTTGGCAATTCTTCTGTTGACCTCAATGTTCAGTTCTGGATCAACAATACAGACACCGATCATCATGTTGCCAAAGACATGGCACTGACAAAGATCAAACGCGCCTTCGAAGACATGGGCATCGAAGTTCCCTACCCGGTTCAAGTCATGAAGAATCCCGCCAAGAAGCTCGCTAAACGAAAAACAACAAAATGAAGATACTCACTGTTCTTACGTATTATCGCCCGCACACATCGGGTCTTACCATCTACGCCGAACGCCTTGCACGTGCCTTCGTCCAACGCGGGCATCAAGTAACGGTGATGACCACACAGTACGACCCATCTCTGCCACGCGAAGAAATGATGGATGGCGTAAAGGTTGTACGCATTCCGGTGATGGCACGAGTCAGCAAAGGTGTGCTTGCACCGACCTTCGGTCTGGTTGCCACGAAAATGGTTTGGGAGCATGATGTGGTTCAGCTGCATCTCCCGCAATTCGACGCGCCCGGGGTTGCCTTTCGTGCGCGGCTATTTGGTAAACCTGCCATTCTCACCTATCACTGCGATGTGCAACTGCCGCTGGGTTTCTTTAATCGCATGGTCAACACCGTGTTGGATTTTCAAAACAACATGGCTGGGATTCTCGCGAATCACATTGTGACCTACACACAGGATTATGCCGATCATTCGCCCTTTCTCTCGCACTACGCCTCCAAACTGACCCCGATCTTGCCTCCCGTTGAGTTGCCTATTCCCACGCCGGAAGCAGTCTCTGCTTTTGCGGAAACGAACCTCACTCGTGAACGCAAACCCGTCATTGGTATGGCGGCTCGTTTTGCTTCTGAAAAAGGCGTGGAAGTTCTGCTGGATGCCATGCCCGCAATTCTGAAAAAATACCCGAAGGCACAAGTCTTATTCGCAGGGACATATCAGAACGTGATGGGCGAACAAGCTTATTCAGACAGGCTCATGCCGCGCATTCTGGACTATGAAATTCAGGGACATTGGAAATTCCTCGGCAATCTCGACCCTGTCCAGATGGCGGCATATTATCCGAATCTGGATGTCATCACGGTTCCGTCACTCAACTCCACAGAGGCGTTTGGGCTCGTTCAGATCGAAGCGATGATGAACGGGGTGCCAAGTGTGCCATCTGCCTTGCCGGGCGTGCGCCGACCAGTTCAGATGCACAACATGGGCGTCGTCTCAGAGATCGGCAACTCCGAAAGCCTGGCGAATGCCATCCTTGAAGTGCTCGATAACAAAGAAAAATACCGCGGCGATGTACCAGCCATCAAAACCGCCTATAACCCCGATTCTGTGGCGCAGGAATATGAAAAACTCTTTGAGAAATTGGGAGTGAAGAAGTGAAAAAAGATTTCCTTTTTTTGCAGATCAGCTCTCTGCCCTACTTCCGTGGATTCCTGCGTGCGATTGAATCTTCCTATTACCAAGACCTGCCTTTGCCTTCTCCCATCTATGATGTTGGCTGCGGCGACGGGCACTTCGCTTCGTTGACCTTTGACTCCAAACTGGATGTTGGGCTTGACCCCTGGCGATTCTCAATGAAAGAGGCAAAAAAATATAACGCCTACAAAACTTTGGTCGAGGCAGATGGCGCGCAGACACCTTTCCCTTCTAATTATTTTGCTAGCGGACTTAGTAACTCGGTTCTTGAACATATTCCACATATTGATGCAGTCTTGAAAGATACGGCTCGTGTGTTGAAGCCAGGCGCGCCTTTTTATTTCTGTGTGCCGAACACACGTTACTTTTCTGCACTTTCACTTACCAAGGTGTTTGGCAAGCCGTATGAGAATTGGTTCCGCAAAATATCTCGTGTGCATCATGCTGATGAGCCGGATGTGTGGGAAAAGCGATTGAATGAAGCCGGTTTTACGCTTGAACGCTGGTGGCATTATTTTTCGCCC
>JBDKJK010000152.1:0-9318 GCA_039796675.1 Chloroflexota bacterium | reverse complement strand
AATCACAGACCCTGTAACGGGGAACCCTGTGCGATATGCCTATGTGCCGCTCTTTGTTGGTATTTCACAAGAAGGCGATGGCTACCCAACCGACCAGATCCTGGATGGGTTGACGCCCTTGCCGAGTGAGATGGCGGTGGGTGCAACATGGAATACAGAACTCGCCGAAAATGTAGGCGAAGTGCGCGGCAGCGAAATTTCAGCGTTAGGCTTTAATTTATTGTTGGGTCCGTCTTTAGATGTGTTGGAGACTCCTGCTGAGTCTGGCAGTGATTTGGGCGCGCGCGTTTTTGGGGGAGACCCATTCTGGGTTGGCGAAATGGGGCGTGCCTACGTGAACGGATTACACATCGGCTCAGATGGAAAGATGCTGGTGATCGCCAAACATTTCCCTGGTGCTGGCGGGGCAGACCGCCTGCCGCAAGAAGAAGTTGCCACAGTACGAAAATCACTTGAACAATTGAAGCAGGTGGAGTTTGCGCCTTTCTTTGCTGTAACTGGCAATGCCGAAACCTCAACAGAAACGGTGGATGGCTTGCTTGTATCTCACATTCGCTATCAGGGATTTCAAGGGAATATTCGCGCCACCACTCGCCCGATTAGTTTTGACCAACAGGCATTGGGTCAGATCTTAACCTTGCCTGAATTTGCAGGCTGGTATAACGACGGTGGAATTTTGGTCAGTGATGATTTAGGTTCGACGGCAGTCCATGATTTTTACGTCACTGGCGGCGGACAATTTCTGGCGCGTGTTGCGGCGCGTGACTCTTTTCTTGCGGGGAATGATCTGCTTTATCTTGGCAATATCAAGGGCGATGACGCGCCTGATAGCTATACTTCGGTTGTTCGTACGCTTGAGTTTTTCGCGCAGAAATATCGAGAAGATTCTGCCTTCGCCCAACGGGTGGATGCATCAGCTGCGCGCATCCTTGCCGCCAAACTTCGCTTGTACGATAACTTTACTATTAACAACGTCCTCCGACCTGACCCTGAATCAACATTGAATCTTCCCGACCCTGAAGCTGCCGAGATCGGCGTCAGTTCTGATGTCACTTTTCAGGTGGCGCGTAATGCGGCAACCCTGATCAGCCCTAGCCAGCAAGACCTCGCATCTGTTTTGCCGCTGCCACCCCAGCCAAGTGACCGGATCGTTTTCATCACAGACGCTGTCAGTGTGGCACAATGTTCGCAGTGTGTGCCCCAGCCCCAGCTTGCGGCAGATGCGTTGCAGAATGCCGCCTTGCAATTATATGGTCCACAGAGCGGAAATCAAGTAGAGGAGTTTCGTCTCAAATCCTATTCTTTTGAGAATTTGCAAGCCTGGCTGGATGCGCCCGATGAAAATCAGTTTGTAACAGAAGATCTGGAAAATGCAGATTGGGTCGTGGTTTCGCTCACAGATTCTACAAAAGGTCAGCCCGACCTAATCAGCCGCTTGTTGCGTGAAAGCCCTGCCCTTTTCTTGAATAAGCAGTTGATTCTTTTTTCGTTTGGCGCACCTTATTATTTTGACACGACCACCCTTTCGCGTTTCACGGCGTATTATGCGCTTTACAGCAAGCAACCCCAATTTGTAGATGTGGCTGTGCGCTTGCTTTTTCAAGAGCTAACGCCTGCCGGAGCTTCACCTGTCTCGATTCCAGCGGTGGGATATGACTTGATCGAGGTCACGGCACCAAATCCGATTCAGATCATTCCGATCTTTCTGGACCTGCCGCCTGCGCCGGTGACCCCGGGCTCTGGTCTTACGCCTGAAGCGACTCTCACTCCGCTCTTTCGGATCGGCGATACCATTTCTATTCGAACGGGTGTGATCCAAGACCATAATGGTAACCAAGTTCCAGATGGAACCGTGGTGCAATTCTCCATGTTGCTGACGGGAGAAGGCGGCGGTATTTTGCAACAGGTCGAATCAGTGACCACCGACGGTGTAGCGCGAGCCGCCTTTGGTTTGGATAAACCCGGATTGCTCGAAATTCGGGTTGCCAGTGAACCGGCAGTCATCTCAGAAGTACTTCAGTTAGATGTTTCGCAATCGGGCGCAGTGGCTGTGACGGTGGTTGTGCCAGAACTTACGCAATCGTCCGCGCCGACGCCGATTCCGCCAGTGACTGAAGAGCCTGATGCCTATGTGACCGAAGAAGGCTATCCACGCGTTTCTGCGTGGGCTGTTTCCATGATATTCCTTCTTTTAGGTTCGGCAATGTTTTATATACTCGCTTCGCGTTTTGTCAAACCCACGCCTGCCTTGCGTTGGACGCTTGGTATGCTGTTAGGCGGATTATTTGTTTATAACCTGCTGGCTTTCGGTGTATTCAACCTGCCCGCCTGGCTGGCAGATGCAGGCGTGAACGGTGTCATCTATGCAACCCTCTTTGGAGGAATGCTCGGTTGGGTGGGTGGCTGGTTTTGGTCTCGCATGGAAAAATAGTACTTTCAACTCATTTTTATCCGCTCAATTAGTGATAACATCCCATTTTAGGGAAAATACCCATTATGGTTGGTTAAGTAGACTGCTGTATATTTTATAAATCCTGATTGCTTTGGCGAGGCTTCGCCCTCGCCAGAGCAATAGACGAGCTACTTAGGAGAAGACTACCCATGGAATCGAATGGCAAGACAGGCAGGAAAGTAAAAACGAACAAAGCGAAACAACCGCCGATCCTTTTTGATAAAACGCAAGCGATCATCAAAGACCTAACCCAAAAATTGGGTGGCACTTTGGTCACTTACTTTAATAACCCGCGCGGCAGTGTCTGTCATGATGACGTGCTGGCTTTGTTCGAATTGCTCGAAAAAATCGGGCGACAGGAAAAGATCTATCTCTTTATCAAATCCAGCGGCGGCAATGGGCAAGCCTCTTTGCGAATTGTCAATTTGTTACGCCAATATAGTGATGAGGTCATCGCGGTCATTCCGTTGGAGTGTGCCTCTGCCGCAACCATGATCACTTTGGGGGCAAATGAAATCTACATGGGACCCATGGCATACCTCACCTCGGTAGATACCTCACTGACCCATGCTCTTTCACCAATAGACCGGGATAATGACCGCGTCAGCGTCAGCTTGGATGAATTGAACCGCGTCGTGCGGTTGTGGCAGGCTCAAGGGGCTGATTCGAGCGAGAACCCCTATCAACAATTGTTCCAGCATGTGCATCCTTTGGTCATTGGCGCAGTGGATAGAGCCGAGTCGCTTTCCATCATGCTTTGCAAGGAATTGCTTGCATACCATATCAAGGAGGAACGAGTGGCAGAGCAGATCGCTTCAACTTTGAATTCGAAATATCCTTCCCACGGATATCCGATTCTGTTTGAAGAAGCACGACGCATTGGGCTAAAGGTCAGCCATCTAACGCCTGAGATCAACACACAGTTGTTGGCGCTCAATGAGCTCTACAGCGAAATGGGTCAGCGTGCCACCACCGACTTTGATGATACCCATGCCCACGGCAACGAAATTCTCAATATTTGGGAATCAACGGATGTACTTGTCTATTACCAACAAGACAAAGATTGGTTCTATCGCACTGAAGAACGCCGCTGGATCTCCCTCAACGATAACTCAAGCTGGCGACGGATGCATAAAAAGGGCAGTAAAATCGAAAAGTCTATCCTTCATATTTCATGAAATCTATAGAGCGGGAGCCTTCCCGCTCTATTTATTGTTAGGGAATCGCAAGCTCAATTTCATTGCAAAACCTTTGCAAAACCTTTACATATATGATATACTTTCCCTATCAAATGAAAAGGTTCTCATGCCCAATAAAACCCAACTTAAGTTCAATGACATAGCCCCAGACCTAACCCTAACGGATGGGAATGGCAACCCTGTGCAACTCTCCTCTCTTTGGAAAGAGAAGGTGGTTGTACTCGCCTTCACACGCCATTTTGGATGCCCGCAATGCAAAGAAATGGTAGATCAGTTGATCGACGCGCATCAAACCCTAGCCGAGGCTGGGTTGCTGCTCGCAATCGTTTCTCACGCCTCAGCTGAATCTGCCAAAGCCTTCTGTGACCTGCGCGCGCCAGATGCCCTCTGCCTTGCCGACCCCGATCGTACTGCCTACAAAGCCTATGGCTTGTATCGCGGCTCCTTCTGGCAGACGCTTCTCTCCCCCAATATTTGGATGTCCAACCGCAGGCTGGCACGTCAAAAAGGCTTTCAACCCGAAGTCCCGCACACCGGGCAGGATGCCTACCAAATGTCTGGCACATTCGTTATCGGTACAGACGGAAAAATCCGTTTGCCCTATTACTACGAAGATATTGCTGATCATCCTCCTGTAGACCTGCTCTTACACGGCATCATGGGTGTGGATTGGAAAAAGCCCTTCGATTCGAAACCCCTGGTATAGAAAGTACGAAAATATGAAAACCATTTATCTTGCAACCTACCTTGCCCTCAAAGAAGTGTTCCGCAATCGTGGACGATTTTTGTTGGTGGCATTGGTTATTGCGTTGATCACCCTGCTTGTGCTTTTCATTGCCGCACTAGGTGAAGGGCTTGGCAATGGCAACCGTCAATATGTGGCAAACCTTGATGCACAATTGATCGTCTTTTTGGAAAAATCCGATTACAGCATTACTTCGAGCCGCCTCGAAACAAATACAGCTCGTTCTGTGCGCCGTGTCGAAGGCGTGGCAGATGCAGGCGCAATCTACACCTCTAGTACCGAGATCACCTCGCTTGCCGAGCCGCTTAAGGTATCTTTATTAGGCGTTGAGCCAGGCAGACCCGGCATGCCTCCCATTGTAGAGGGACGTGAATTCCGCACCGGTGAAGCCCGCGAGACAGTCATCGACTTGAATGTCGCCTTGCGCTCTGATATTAAAGTGGGTGACACGATTGAAATTCGCTCCACGCAGGGAACGGATGACGAATTCTATGAATTGAAAGTGGTTGGCTTGGTGGACGGACAATCCTATTTCTTCCAACCGACCATCTTCGTCCCGCCGCTGACTTGGGAGAAAATCCGCCCGCAATCTGACTCAGATATGACCAGCGATACTCCCTTCCCGAATATCATTGCGGTCAAGTTGCAAGACCCGACCCAAATGGAGGAAATGTCTGCCCGCTTAATCGAGCGCATTCCGAACATTGAAGTCGCGGATATTGAAACCACCATCAACAACATCCCCGGCTACTCTGCCCAACAGGGTACGGTTCAAACACAAGGTGTGTTCACTCTGTTGATCGGCATTCTCGTTATTGGCGGTTTCTTTCAGATCCAAATTTTGCAGAAGGTTCCGCAGATCGGTGTGCTGAAAGCTATCGGTTCTGCCAATGACATGGTCGGGCTTTCGGCAGTGATTCAGATCATCGTCGTGACGGCTATGGGAGTAGGGATTGGCGGAGGTTTAACCTATCTTTTCTCTCTCGGTTTTCCGCCCACCATTCCGCTTGTGTTCAACGGTGTCAACTCGCTCTTTGCCGTTATTTTACTTCTACTGATCGGACCGATCGGCGGAATGGTTTCTATTGTGTACGCAGTTCGTATTGAGCCGCTCAAAGCGCTCAGGTTAGGGTAGCAATGTCTGATATTGCATTGGAAGTTCGTGATTTGGTTAAATCATTCTCGCTCGATGGAGCCACCATCAACGCGGTGGACAAAGTTTCGTTTCAAGTGAAGTTTGGCGAGTTCGTAGCATTGGTAGGACCCAGCGGTTCTGGCAAGACGACCATGCTTTCTATCCTTGCGGCTTTGCTCACACCTACGAGTGGACAAGTTTTCATTGATGGGCAAGAGCTCTCTAAAATGAGTGAGCGAGAGCGTGTGCGTTTGCGCCGCGAGAAGATCGGTTTTACATTTCAGGCGAACAACCTGATTCCATTCTTGTCGGCGCGTGAGAATGTCGAATTTATGCTGCGCCTGAACGGCAAATTAGATCATGGCAGCCGCATCCGTTCGGATGAACTGCTGGCTCGCTTGGGGCTTGCCGAACGCCTGCACAACCTGCCCGCACAAATGTCTGGTGGGCAACAGCAGCGCGTGGCAATTGCGCGTGCACTCATCCACAACCCAGCGCTCGTTTTGGCAGATGAACCCACCGCCTCACTTGACACGGAACGCGCCTTCCAGGTCGTCCAAACCTTCGCCAACCTTATCCATGAAAATGGACGTGCTGGCATCATCGTTACCCACGACCTGCGCATGTGCCAGTTCGTAGACCGTGTACTGCAAATGCAGGACGGCAAACTTGTGCGTATATACGATACGAAAGAAGAAATTATGGAGTTGGCAAACGCCACCGTTCATTAGGTTGTAGGGTGGGCTTACAGCCCGCCATTTCAAGAATTATCCTTAAAAGCTTGACCAAAAAATCAAAAAGGCATCCAGAATTTTCTGGATGCCTTTACTATTTACTACCTACTTGTCACTGGCACCAAATAGCATTGAATTTCAAAATCTGTCACGCGCAGGTCGAATACCGTTTTTATCTCCTTGTGGATTTTAGAATACAGACTACTTTTTAACTGTACCACTTTCAGCGGGGATTGTCTCCGCCTCTTTCTTAACCTGAGGCTTGCCCCTGCTATTGATGAAAATGACCGCACCGATAATGATCGCAGCCGCCAGCCAGATGCGCGGCTCCAGCATTTCATTGCCAAATAAATATCCAAGGAGGACCGCCACAATCGGGTTGACGTAGGCGTACGTGGCGACCAGCGAGATAGGCGCATTTTGCAGCAGCCAGACATAAGACCCGAACCCGATGATCGAACCGATGGTAATGAGATAGATCAACCCGCCCAAGGAACGCGCCGAAACCCCGGCAGGATCCCATCCATTCAATTCACCGGTCAATACTGAGACCACCAATAGACTGATACTGCCCATTAGCATTTGTGCCCCAGTAGTCACCAGGGATGCTTGTGGCAGGTCGGCGGTCTTGCTATAGATCGAACCCATTGCCCATAGCACCGTGGCAGATAGCAGCGCGATCACGCCAAATGAATTCAACTCAGTGGTGCTGCCCGATATCTCTGCCGGACCGGCAAGGATGAAGATGCCAATAAAACCAATGACCAGACCAACAATTGCCTGCCAAGTAGGTTTGGCACCGCCCGGGCGTAACGCTTCCATGATGACCAGCGAAAGCGGAACGGTGGCAATCACCAATGCGGCAATGCCAGATGGAATGAACTGCTCTGCCCATGAGACCAGCCCATTGCCGCCCAAAAGCAGCAGGGTGCCGATGATGAAGGTGGATCCCCATTGTCTGTGGGTGGGCATGGCTTGCCCAGCGGCTTTTTGCCAGATCAGAATGATCACGCCTGAAACGAGAAAGCGGATCGCGCCATGAAAGAACGGTGGGATGGTCTCAATGGCGACCTTGATCCCAAAATAAGTGGAACCCCATACGATATACAGTGTGATTAATGCGACCCAGATTTTTGATTTCATTCATTTCCTTTTTATTTTTATCCTTGCTCGTTTGGGGGCTTAGCCACCAAACGAGCAGAAAATTATTCTGCCATTACCAACTCTCTCGCCAAAATAGCTTTCTTGCGTGCCGACCCGTACAAGTAATTGCCAAACTCTCCGCTTTTGCGAATGACCCGATGGCAGGGAATAAGATACGCAACGGGGTTATCGCCAACTGCGCTGCCAACCGCCCGCACCGCCCGCGGATTGCCAATGCGCGCGGCAATGTGTTCGTATGTAGCCAATGCGCCGGTTGGGATGTTCAAGAGCGCCTCCCAGACCTTGATCTGAAAATTCGTGCCGCGCAGATGCAATTTGAGTGGGGAATCAGTCTGCCCACTGAGAAATATGCGGTTGACGAGTGGGGCAGTGGTTTTGTAATCTTCGATCATTGTCGCTTGTTTCCAGTGTTCCACGAGCGTGTCAATGGCTTTGCCTTCACTGCCATCTACAAACCCGAGATGACAGATGCCGCGTTCGGTAGTGGCAATGAGACATTTTCCGAAAGGGGTGAGGTGAATGCCGTAGTGAATGCCTACACCTGCGCCGCGCGATTTGTATTCGCCGGGAGTGACGGCTTCAGTGGAAACAAAAAGATCATGGAGCCGACCCAGGCTCGATAGTCCGATTTGATGCGTGGTGTCCAGTAGATTTTCAGAACGGTTCAACAGTTCTTTTGCGTTTTCCTTTGTCAGAAATTGCATAAATCGTTTGGGGCTGATGCCCGCCCAGGCAGTGAACACACGCTGAAAATGATACTCACTCAACCCAATGGCGGAGGCGATCTCTTCCAATTCTGGCTGGCGCTGAACATTGGCTTCGATATAGCGGATGGCTTGTTCCATCAATTGATACTGTTGTGATTTTTCGAGGTTTTCGTTCATGTCAATCTCCTTTGTATGCGAGAGATTGTACGAGCCGGTGCTGGCACTGACGACCCGATTCTTGCTGATTTCAGCGCGGACAAAATAAGAGGACGGAATGTTCACAAAAACATTCCGTCCATGATGATGACGTACCCCGCCTGTGCCGTGTATTGCTGGGTTTTGAACCTGCTATTGCAGGTGGGTCCTGACCGGGAAACGCCGCCTTGGCTCAGGCCTATCGCGTTATTTCCATGAAGTTAAGGACCCTTTTAGGGGGTATTGGCTCAAAACGTAGGGGCAATATCTCGAGCACCGCAGGGTGTGATTTTTATACCATAATCCAAATCGCAAGGGTAGATGTAAATTAAACACAGGGATGGGGGTAATCGTTGATTTTTCGAATGTTTTGTGCTAGGCTAAACTTGCAGTTTTATTTTGCCAAAGGAGATCACAATGAACCTCGTACACGGTGTTGATGTAAGTTATTGGGAGCCGCTCGTTGACTGGCAGAAGTTGCGTGCTCAGAACTTTAAGTTTGCCCTGATCCGCGCTACCTCTGGGGTTGGGTATGTAGACCCGAAGTTTAAATCTCACTGGGAAGGCGCTCGCAAGGAAGGCTTGTTGCGCGGGGCTTATCATTACCTGATCGCCAATCAGGATGCAAAACAACAAGCGGACTTGTTCATCTCCACCATTAGCGCGGACCGTGGCGAGCTGCCTCCGATCATTGATCTTGAGGACAAGTATAACGAGAACGCTTCGAACTCCATGATCATCGATTGCTGTAAAGCCGTCTTAGATCGGGTCGAAAAAGCGTTTGGTCTGAAACCCATGATCTATTCACGCACGCAATATCTGAACGTGCATGTTTCGCGCAATGGCAAAGCGCCTTCGTGGGCGATGGATTATCCGCTGTGGGTGGCGCAATACCCCTATGTATTTGACCCAAACATGCATCCCAACAAGAATATGCCCACCCAAGCCGTTGGCTGGCAGGATTGGAAATTCTGGCAATATTCCGAA
>JBDKJK010000151.1:0-3085 GCA_039796675.1 Chloroflexota bacterium | reverse complement strand
AACCGACCTCATCCTCAAAAATTTTGAAAAAGTCTCCTCCATCCCGCGCGGCTCGAAGAACGAAGCAGGCATTCGCAACTGGCTCATTGACTGGGCAACGGAACACAACTGCACATCCAAGACAGACGCAGCAGGTAATTTGGTAATTTATGTGCCTGCCAGTGCTAGCTACGAAGACCGCCCAACGTTGATTCTGCAAGGTCATCTCGATATGGTCTGCCAGAAGACTTCCGAATCAACGCATGATTTCACCAAAGACCCGATTCAACTCATCCGCGACGGTGATTGGATTCGCGCCAACGGCACCACCCTCGGCGCGGACAATGGCATTGGCATTGCGCTGATGATGTCCATCGTGGAAGATGACTCGGTCAAACATCCGCCGCTGGAATTGCTGCTGACAGTGGAAGAAGAAGTTGGGCTTGCAGGGGCAGATATGCTTGACCCTGCTTTGCTTTCAGGCAAAACACTCATTAATTTGGACTCAGAAACCGAAGGCGTGTTTACCGTCGGCTGCGCAGGCGGTGGCAATGTGTACATGACTTTGCCCGTCACATGGGAAGTAAAAGAAAAAGAAACGGTCTTCACCTTGAGGGTCAGCGGCTTACAGGGCGGGCATTCTGGCGAAGACATCAATAAATTCCGTACGAATGCCAACAAACTGCTTGCTCGTATATTGGATGGAATTCAACGCGACATCCCCATTCAGTTATCCGCGCTCAAAGGTGGGACGGCGCGTAATGCCATTCCACGCGACGCAGAAGCAATGTTCGTTTGTGCGCCCGACAAAAAAGAATCCTGCAAAGAAATTTTTGCTGTTCTTCAGGCAACCATCCAAAATGAACTTGCCAAAACAGAAACAGGGCTGGTGTTATCGCTGAATGAAATCAAAAGCGAATCCATTCGTGTCATCAGCCAAGCCGAGACTCAGACGGCGATCCGCTTGCTGATGACGCTGCCAAATGGAGTCGCGTCTATGTTTGCGGATATGCCCGCGTTTGTAGAAGTATCCAACAACATCGGTGTGATGGAGTTAAAAGAAGATGGGCTATCGGTTGTCTCCACCAATCGCAGTGCGGTCTTTTCGAAATTGGAAGAAATTACCAGACGAGTTGAAACCGTCGCATGGCTGGCAGGCGCAAAGACTGAAAGAACGAAGATGTTCCCTCCCTGGCAGCCGAACATGGAATCGTCCCTGTTAAAGAAATGCGTCGAGACCTATCGTGCCATCAAAGAAGAAGACCCCAAAATTGAACTCACCCACGGCGGGCTCGAATGCGGCATCATCAGCGACCGCTGCGGCGGGTTGGATACCATCTCAATGGGACCGACTATCAAAGACCTGCACTCACCCGATGAACGGTTGTTTGTGCCCTCACTGGCAGGGACTTGGGATGTATTGAAAACTTTCTTAGTATCTACGAAAATATAGACCTAGCGACTTCAGGCTAATGTGCTTGTAACAGTTTAAGTTTCTTCCTGTATTTTTGGGTCATCTCGCAATATCTTATATATGTCATAGTTAACTTTCAGCATAGAGGGGTAATATTAGATAAATCCAATCAGAAAGCGATTCTCTATGTTCAACCCAACCTCTGCTTTTGTAACGGTGAATGGACTCACACTACATTATTACCGCACAGGCGGCAATAAACCTCCGCTGGTGTTGGCACATGGCATCACCGATGATGGTATGTGCTGGGCTCCTGCGGCGGAAGTCTTTGCGAACGATTTCGATGTGATCATGGTAGATGCACGCGGGCATGGCAAGTCTGATGCGCCTGAAGATGGCTACACCTTGCATAATCTTGGGACAGAGCTTGCAGGCGTTATTCAAGCGTTGGGGTTGAATCAGCCCATTATCCTTGGTCATTCAATGGGAGCGATCACGGCATTGGTTACAGCGGGATTGTATCCATCCATGCCGCGTGCGATTTTGTTGGAAGACCCGCCTCCTTTTTGGATGACGCCTGAAACAACTTCCCGCAATGCCGATTTCAAAATTGGATTCGTCGCATGGATCAACTCTATCAAGCGAAAGACGCGGGGAGAATTGCTATCCGAATGTCAGAACCAGAACCCGGCGTGGAGTGAAGCGGAGTTTGAGCCGTGGGTCAACTCGAAGCATAGAGTCAGCACCAAAGTCACAGCCTTGATCGATCCGCCCGATATGATCTCCATTGACCTGCCGAACCTATTCAAGAGAATTACATGCCCAGCCTTGTTCATCAGTGCAGAATCAAGCCGTGGAGCAGCCTCAAGCGAAAAAGATATTGCCCAAATTAAAACTCTCATTCCCCCTATACAAGTGGCTCACATTACAGGTGCAGGGCATAACATCCGGCGTGAGCAATTTACCAATTATATTGAAAATGTTTTAACTTTTACAAAGGAGATTTAGCAATGCACTACTTCAGCACGGAGCATGAGTTATATGCTCCGTGCTGAAAACTCACAACGCACTAGATCATCAACGAAGTCTTCAACAAATCACTGTCGTGTGAAGAAGGTCCGACCAGAATTTCAAACTCGCCTGCTTCGACGATGTATTCGGCTTTGGCATTCACGATGCGGAATGAGTCGAATGGCAATTCCACTTCGACAGTTTTCTTTTCGCCAGGGTTGAGTGCCACACGGGCGAAACCTTTGAGCGCCTTGTTCACCCAGGTGACCGAAGTGACCACGTCGCTGACGTAGACTTGTACAATTTCCACGCCTGCGCGTTGACCGATGTTCTCCACATCCACATAGACTTTCGCCGATTCGCCTTGCGCCAGTTTTGAAGTAGACAGGCGCAGATTGGAATAAGCGTATTTTGTATAGCTGAGTCCATGCCCGAAGGGGAAGAGCGGCTCTTGCGTCAGGTCGGCGTAGCGGCTGCCGTGTTGTCCACGCACCTGGCTGTAGAAGATGGGCTGCTGCCCAACATGCACAGGGATGGAGATGGTCAACTTGCCAGCGGGGTTGAGCAAACCGAACAAGGCTTCGGCAACTGCCGTGCCGCCTTCCATGCCAGGGTTGAAGACTTCGAGTATGGCGGCGGCGTTTTTTGCGGATGGAGGCAAGACCAGCGGCTTGCTGTTGA
>JBDKJK010000150.1:0-6537 GCA_039796675.1 Chloroflexota bacterium | reverse complement strand
TCAATCGCTCCGTCTGCATATCCACACTGGAAAGCGAATCATCCAAGATCAAGATACGCGGGTCCATCAACAAGGCGCGTGCAATCGCCACCCGCTGACGCTGCCCGCCTGAAAGCGTCACACCACGTTCGCCCACAATCGTATCGTATCCCTTTGTAAACCCGGTAATAAATTCATGCGCCTGAGCCGCCTTGGCAGCGGCAAGTATCTCTTCTTCAGTTGCATCGGGTCTGCCATATGCAATGTTTGCGCGGATCGTATCGGAGAATAACAAAGAAGTTTGCAGCACAATCCCGATCTGCCTGCGCAGCGATGTCAAATCCACATCGCGAACATCAAACCCATCCACCGTCACCGCACCCGAGGTCACATCGTAAAAACGAGGGATCAAATTCACAAGCGACGTCTTGCCCGAGCCGGTGGGTCCGATCAGCGCAACGATCTTATTCTGCCCAACCTTGAGGTCAATTTCACTAAGCGAATGGATATTTTCATCTTGATACTTCAACGAGACGTTTCTGAATTCCACTTCGCCTTTCAACGTGGATAAAACCCGCGCCTCCTTCCCCGACCGAATCACTGGTTCTGTATCCAAAATTTCGAATACACGTTGAGCGCCTGCCGCGGCTTCGCCGCCCGCGTTAACAAGACCCGTCAACGCCTGGGCAGGTTCCGCCATCATCAGCAGATACGCATTGAACGCCACCACTGCCCCAACGGTGAGCACGCCGTCAATGACCATTTGCCCGCCAAAGTACAGAATGAGGATAGTCCCCACTGTGATCAGCCAGTTAGTCGTCGGCATGATTTTTGCCCATTCATCGATCACATGCAGCCATTTGCGAAACACATCCATATTAGCAGACTTGAAGCGGTTGATCTCAAAATCTTCACGCGCAAAAGCACGCACAACCTGCACCCCAGTCACATTCTCTTGCAAGCGGTTAGACACTTCACCCACAGCCTTGTCCACTTCAAAGAAGAGTTTGCCAATTTTTGTGCCAAACCACCCCGTCATTATCACCAACGGAATCATGGGCAGAAGAGAGATGAGTGCCAACTCTTGATTCACCGAGAGCATTACACCCAAAATTCCAAGAGACAGCATGATGAAACGAATCAGTTCAGGGATGGAAGACCCGGCAAATTTTTCAATGGCGCGCACGTCTTCGATGCAGCGTGAGATCAACTGCCCCGACTGGGCATGGTCATGGTATGAGAACGGCAGATATTGAATGTGATCGTACATGCGATTTCGCAGATCGTACCCAACATGTGCGGCAACCCGCTCTGAAATATAGCGATTGCCCAAGCCCAGCAGCGCTGAGGCAAGCCCGAGCCCAAACAAAAGAAGCGCAGAACGGACAAGGGAAAGGGTGTTCCCGCTCAATATCCCCTCATCGATCACGGTTTGAATAATGCGCGGAACAGCAAGGTTCAGCCCGGTAAGTGTCAGCAACATTAATAAGCTCGCAAGCACCTGCCAAGCATAGGGGCGAAGAAATTCAATGGAACGTATTAGGTTTTTCATGGCGAAAATTAAGCATACCACAAAGAAAACGGACATTTTTTATGAATGTCCGTTGAATTACGTCAGGTAAAGGCTGCTATTTATATATTTTGAAGGCACGAAAAGAGAATCGTACAAGCATAAAAAACGAAAATAGTACAAGCCATTCCAGAGCAAAAATGCTGCGCGGAAAATTTTCAAACCAGCCTATGAAATAGCCCCAATATACCGAAGCTGCAACGACCAACATGCTCAATAAAGACGGGAAGAACACTGAACGAATTCCTTGAACGCCAACCTTCATAATGGCTTGAGGGCGATATGCGCCAAAAACTAGTAATAATGAAGGGTATGCAAAAAAGGCAACCCAAAACATCAACCTTTCCATTTCGCGATAAGATCGATATTCACGACCATCACCAAAGCGGATTTGAAAAATAAAGAAGGCAGTTAGAGCGACGATCGCCAGATCCAATAAAAATACGCGGATGCTGATGGTTTGAAGAAAATTTTTCAGCCACTTTCGCAAGGGGATATCTGCATAAAAATGGGCAGCCAACCCAAGTAAGACCATTCCTGGCAGAAAGGTGATATCAAACACCGCTTCGGCATTTGCAACGTTGTAGTGCTCCAAAGCACGCTCGTATAACCAATACACCGGCACATGCAAAATGTAAATGGCGTAAGAAGCCTCTCCAAGGTTGACCAATGTAGGGATGCGCATGAATTGAGATAAGCGAGATTCGTCCATTGCGAGCGCCACAATAAACAGAATCATAATAGGCGTTAACAAGCCAGCCATGGGCTGCAAGTCATGCGGCAATGCCGGGAAGACAGAAGTGCCCACCACTGTATAAATGGCGATTAAGAGAAAACTTCCGGCAAGAATGGAAAACACGTGAGCAGGCGTTGTAGTTTGAGTGCGTCCTTCTCTTAGATACCATACTCCGCCTACTACGCCCATCACAAAAGAGTTCAAGTGAAAGACAGGGAAATAAACGATCAAATCTTTATGTGCAGGAAAGTAACCGATCCAAAGAATATAATGCACTGTCTGGCTGACTACCCACAACGCCAATGCCGTCCAAATCAATTTTCGTGTTGATTGGCGCGCAACCCACAAGATCAGAAATGGAAAGACGGCATAGAAGAAAAACTCTACAGTCATCGACCAGGCGGCATAGTTGAAAGATTGTGAATAGGCGGGAATCCAAGCTTGCACAACAAAAAGATTTGCAAGAATTTTCTGTGGCTTGATCCGAAACAACGAGTCGGCGTAATAGACACAGACCAGAAGAAAAGAAATGATATACAAAGGGTAAATGCGAACAAAACGCGCACGCCAATATGAAGCAATATCAAATTTTTCATTTGGTCGGTAATACACCAGCGACATAACGAACCCAGACAGCACATAAAGATATGCAACCGCTGTGGGAGCCGAACGCAGCAAAGCAGAAAACGGAAATATATTTATGGCATTGGTATAAAACTCACCAGTGCCATGGTAAAACAATACCAACAGCACCATGGCAAATCGAGTAAATGTCAGTTGATCGAGTCGCTTCATTGAGTCCTCAAAGTTCCGCTATTCTACTTGAAAACGACTGGCTGATTGTGCGACAGTCGAAATCAAAATTCCTCAGTTTTTATAGTGTTAGGGTGTAGTTCCTGTTTTGGTAGTTTTTCTTTTCCCAAGAAAGGCAACCAACCCAGCAGCAAGGAATGCGACAACTATGATCCCACCAACCACCTGCCCGCCCAATTGCATGGTGGTTGGTGGTGTGGGAAGCGTTGTCGGTGTTTGGGTAATTGTAGGGGTAACCGGCAGTGTAGCTGTTGAAGTGGAAAGCCCCAAGGTGGCTGTCACCGGCACAAGAGTAGGCGTTGGGGTTTCTGTGGAGGCACTGCGGATCAAAAGTTGTTGCCCCTCAAATATTTCATCGCCAGCCAGCCCATTCAAAGATTTTAATTCAATGATGGTCGTTCCATATGCCAGGGCAATGCTCCATAAGGCTTCATTTTTTTGGACAACATGATAGATCTCGCCGCTTGGTAACGGCGTATTCGGCGCGAAGGTGCCTGTTTGAGCAAGCTGTGTACCGGGTGTGGGAGAAATAATAGTGATCTCATCACTCGATTCGGAACCTGCAACTAGTACATAATAAGTAATTCCATTCGCAGCAGTGACGGCGACGCCTACATCCTGATATTCTGAGGATGTTAATGCTACTGAGTCAGCAGAGTTGCCCAGCCAAGCTTCGATCACTTCCTGGTCAGACACGCCGGAACCGGAATAAATGGCTTCTGTGAACAAGCCTCCAACCGAGAGATTGCCCGCCACAGAATAGCCCGCATCAAGGGCTCGCTGATAAGGGCGCCTGCCTTTGTCGTCGAAGTGGGTCAGCACTCCGGTGCTAGCAATGTATTCAGCATGGACCTGGGCGATGTTCATCAAAATAGGATTCTGTTGGTAGGGTGTTAATCCTTTTGATTCGCGCAGTGTATTGACCTCTTCAATTAGCTCACTGGAGGTCAGGTTGGGAGAATCGTGTTCCAGCCTGGCACCCACTGAAAGAGACGGGATCAGGCTCAAGGTTAAGATAAGAAGCGATCGTTGTATCCAATTTTTTTTCATAGTCGTAAGGTCAATTCAGAGATCGAATTTCATTTTGGGATAAATCCCGCCATTGCCCTGGTTGCAAGTTTTTAAGTTCGATCGCGCCGATGGCGATGCGAAAAATTCTGAGCGTGAACAAGGCAACTGCCGCCGTCATATGGCGAATCTGGCGTTTTTTGCCTTCACGTAGTTTTACTTCAAGCCAGTGGGTCGGTCCGTGCGGGGTGACAGGCTTGGGTCGTTGAGGCAGGTTTGGGTCGGCGATGAGGCGAAAGGAGGCGGGGCGCGTGAAGTGGTCTTTGATCTGGACTCCGTTTGAAAGTTGGGATAATTTTTCTGAGGTTGGGTCGCCCTCTACCATCACCAGATAGGTTTTTTCGATGTGATGCTTGGGGTCAGTGAGACGTTTGATGAGCGTGCCATCATCTGTGAGTAGGAGCAGTCCTTCACTGTCTCGGTCGAGTCGCCCGGCTGCATAGACGTTCGGAATGTTGATGAAGTCTTTGAGTGTGGGGTGCCCTGTACCTTCATCTGTAAATTGCGAAAGCACCCCATAGGGTTTATTGAAGAGAATGTAGCGCATTTGCATCGAATTTTCTTTGAAAATAATATAAAATAAGGTGGAGATTAACATGAAACGACATTATCTAATTGTAATAGCAATATTCGTTCTTATCAGTGGTTGCACAATAGACCTTCAATCTCCCACAGCGCCAGCATTCGTGGAGGAACTATCATCGACGTTGACTCAATCTTCTTTTGAAACTGAAACATCTGCCATGTTCACTCCAACGCCGACAGTAGCAGTGGCAACCCCTGAAATTTTCCCTGCGACGGATAGGGTTGTGATTTTTCGAGACGAATTTGCTGATAGATTAGAAAACGGCTGGGAATGGGTCAATGAAGACCCATCAACCTGGAGCCTTTCGGCAATGCGTGGTTCGTTGCAGATTCAATCTGAATTCGGGTATGTTCAATTTGGCTCTGCAAAGAATGTATTACTCCGAGATGCGCCTGAGGGCAATTTTATAGTGGAAACCAGTATTAACTTTTTGGCAAGAGATGCAGATCAATTTGCTGGTATCGTTCTTTTAGAGTCGGAAAACGATTTTATTCAATCGGGGTTGGGGTATTGCGCAGAAGCTTCAGGCTGTATTCAAGACGCATTTTACATTGACACCTTTGAAAATGGAAGTTTGATGCTGCCGAGAGAATTTTTCTCTTTTGAAGACACTACTCTTTCAGTCCGGATTCTTTTTCAAGATGGTAATCTGCAAATATTTACAAGCCCGAATGGGTTGGTTTGGTACCGTACCTCTTTCGAAAGACCGCTATCTTTCAAACCGCTCAAAGTTGGGCTTTTTGCTGGGCAAAATACCGATCCGGCTTTGATTCCAGCTTCATTTGCGTATTTTGAAATCAGCATTCCAAAATAAAGCTCACTACAAGACATCAGATTTATGACTTCAATATCGTTTGAGATCAGAACGTGCATTTCATGCGGTTTGCGTTACCCGCTTCAGTTGGGAAGCACGTTTGGGGTGCGTTGCCCGCATTGTTTAGGCGAAACACAGGTGGGGTTACAGAAGGTCATTCATGCAGAAGAACGTATGAATATAAAACCTGTAGCGAAGAATTCAGGCTTTCGAGCAGTGCTTTTAGACAACATCCGTTCGGCTTGGAATGTTGGCTCGATCTTGCGCAGTGCGGATGGCTTTGGGTTCGATCATGTGTATTTATGCGGGATTACCCCCACGCCAGATCAGGATGCGGTGACCAAGACCTCGCTCGGCGCGGAGGATACTATTCCGTGGTCGATCCATAAAGATGCAGTGAAACTTGCAGCCGGTTTGAAAAAAGAGGGATGGAGAATCATTGCACTGGAAGAAGGTGAAGGTTCAAAAGAAATCAAGAAACATTCAAAAGGGAAAGCTGAAAAGTCGGTGCTGATTCTTGGCAGTGAGGTGACCGGAGTAGACCCAGACTTGTTGGCATTGTGCGACGAAATGATTTCCATTCCTATGCATGGACAAAAACGCTCACTGAATGTTGCGATTGCATTCAGTGTGGCAGCCTATGCGCTAACAAGTTAGGTATTGAAAATAACATCCAAAGGAAAACGATGATGAAGAAACAATTCAAGGGTTTGATTTTATTCTTGGGAATGCTTGCAATAGCATCGCTGGCGTGTCAGTCATTGACGAGCCAACCAGGAAATGACGCGCCGCCCTTAGCCACAGAAGCTGCAGTGGTGCCGCCTCAGGCTCCACAGTCTTCCGGGTCACCTGCTGAAGCGTGTGCTCCGTTTGACGGGATTCCAGCGGCGGCTCAGTATGCATCCGCGCCAGATATTTTGATCAACACGGCTGGGCGGTACACAGCCACGATGCGCATGGCAAATGGCGGA
>JBDKJK010000149.1:0-3670 GCA_039796675.1 Chloroflexota bacterium | reverse complement strand
CATGCCGAGTTATTAAAGAAGCACCCGAATATGCGCCTTGTGATCGCCGGAACGGATAGCCCAAATTGTGCTGGCTACTTGCAAGGAGTTCGAGATAAATATTCGCAAGTACCCAATGTGGAATACACAGGCTATGTTGCTGAAGAAGATGTGCCGCGTATTTTTGGTGAGGCATGGGTAGTGGCGTTTCCATATACATCCACTACGGGCAGTTCAGGCGTATTGCATCAGGCAGGCGGGTATGGCAAAGCCGTGGTGCTGCCCAAACTTGGTGACTTTGCCGAGCTTGTCTTGGAAGAAGGCTACGACGCAGAATTTTTCGAACCGACCAGCTCTGCGAGTTTGGCTGAGTCCATTTCCAAAGTGATCGATAACCCAGAGCGCCAGAAAGAGATCGGGTTGCGAAATTACACCGCCGCCAATGGGTTGCCTATTACCGAAGTTGTGGATTGGTATTTGATTCACTTTGAAGAATTATTGAAGAAGAGCTAAGGAGAATTATGGAAATTCTTAAATCATCTCGTAATAGCCTGCCTGTGCTGCAACTGAAAGGTCGCTTCGATGCCCATGAGGTGGAACCGGTTAATGACTGGCTGGTAGAACAAACAAAAGCAGGTAATACCCGGCTGATTGTTAATTTAGAAGGCGTTAAATTCATCGACTCAACCGCCCTCTCCACCCTTGTACGCGGATTGAAGCTCTGCCGCGAACAAAACGGCGATTTACATATCTGTTCCCTGCTGCAACCTGTACAGGTCATCTTTGAATTGACCCGGCTGGATAAAGCCTTCGATATTTTTCCGAACGAAGAAGAAGCAGTGAAAGGATTCTAGTGGTGCTCGAAATTTCGGAAAAACACCGCGAGATCTTCAAGTCCCTCGCCTCCGGTTGGATGCGCATCGGCGCCACTTGCGTGCAATTGGTGCAAGATAAAGAAGTACTGATCGGGCAGCCCGATACCGTCCCCCCTTTTGTACCGGTGCTCACCACGCACATTCATGGCTCAGACCTAACCCTGAACGTGTACGGAAATGTAGACTTGCATTGGGCGCCCAGTGCAGAAGCCACACTGGATTTGTTGGCAAAATTAATGACCGCCGATCACGATCTCGACAGTATGACCGGAGCTTTGGTGGAAACACAAGATAGATTAGTAGCATTGTACGAACTGACCCAAGCCACTCGCCGCACATTAGATGTGCCCCTCTTACTGGACTTGCTCTTACAACAGTCTAAGCATCTATTGGATGTAGATGGCGGTTTTGTAGTACTCAAGGAGAAAGATAAAAAATCTATCATTCACCAGGTTTCAGAAACCCCGTTGCACCCCGCCCATATGGAGGCCGCCGTCACTCTCTATCAACGCGACCCGAACCGAAATATCTTCAAAGACTCAGAAACCCTGCCTAGCAGCATGCGCAATGTGATGATGGTATCGCTACCGATACGTGATGAAGTCTCTGCTTCAGTGGGGTTGTTCAATAAGACTGGCAATTTCACCACACCCGATATCAAACTCGCAAAAGCCATTGCTGGGCATATCGGCGCACAGTTGGAAAATGCCATGCTACACAAAGAAGCCGTGGAACGCACCCGGCTCGAAACCGAAATGGACATTGCCCGGCAAGTGCAGACTGCCATTTTGCCGCAGACCCTCCCCCATGTAGACGGCTTAGATATCTACGCCACCTCCATTCCGGCTTTTGAAGTCGGCGGCGACTTCTTCGATGTGATTGACCGCTCAAAAGACTCATTGGTCTTCGCACTGGGAGATGTGACCGGCAAAGGTATGCCCGCCGCATTGTTAATGAGCATGTCTCATACGATAATCAAAGCAGCTTCGCGGAATATGCCATTCACTCATCCACACCAAGTTCTCGACCGCCTCAACCACGACATGGCAACGGATTTCACTAAAGTAGGCATGTTCACCACCGTGATGCTGGGTCTGCTGGATTGTAAGACAGGGTCACTGCATATTAGTAATGCCGGGCAAAGCCCAATCTATTATTTACCAGTCGATAAAGAGCCCGTCTTACTTGAGGCGCAAGACATTCCCGTGGGCATACTTGATACCTACAAATATTCCACACAATCCATTCAGCTTACACCAGGTGATATTTTCATCGCCGCATCAGATGGTTTCCCCGAATCTCGTAACTCAGCAGGAGATATGTATGGCTACGAACGCATGAAAGCGTTGCTCGCTTCAAAGCGAGGTGAATGCGCCAAAGAAATCGCCGAATCCTTATTGGCAGATGTCAACACCTTTTGTGGCAGGCAGCCTCAAGAAGATGATCGCACAATTGTCATTATTGAATTTCAAGGAAACTCCATGAAGAATTTACACGGTGCAGAAACGCTGACAGTGCCCGCAAACTTTAAAGATATTCGCGTGGCATGCGATCATTTGCGCACTTTGCTTGCTCGAAACAATGCCGCTCCTGAAGATATTAACTTGTGTGAATTGGCATTACAAGAACTTCTTACCAATTTAGTAGAACATGCCTACGAAGATAACCCATCTGGGAAGATCACCGTCACCCTCACTTATCAACCTGACCAACTTCATATCGCTACAAAAGACTCTGGAACCCCAGCCATTGTAAACCTAAGTGTTGTCGCCATGCCTGAACCCCACGAGTTGGCAGAAGGCGGCTACGGGCTGGCAATCATTCAATCCGTTATGGATGAAGTTAAACACACCTATGAGAACGGCTGGAATCACTGGCAACTCATCAAAAAATTGAGTCAAAATTAATAAGAAAGAGGTTTGTATTATGTCTCTTGAAATCAATGCAACCGAACAAATCATCAAAATCGCCGATATCACTCTAAAAGGCAGGTTAGATGCCTTCGAAGCCCCCACTCTGCGAAAATTATGCGACACCTATGTTGCAAATGAGTATACCCATTTCGTCTTTGATCTGACCGATGTATCCATGCTGGACTCTGCTGGTCTGGCGGTTCTTGTCAGCGTCCTCAAACGAGCTCGCTTAAAGAATGGCGATGTCCGCTTGGTATGGCCCCGCGAAGAAGCTGCCTCCCGCATTCTCAAACTCACCAAGTTCGATCAAGTTTTCGTTTCCATTGAGCGGACCGACATCGTACCAAAAGGATTTTAACCATGAGCAAAACCCGCATCCTCATCGTCGATGACGAGCCCAACAATCAACGCATTCTCAATTACACACTCAACAAAGCCGGGTACGAAACCCTCATTGCAGCAAACGGCAAAGCCGCGCTCGATCTTCTTAACGAAGAGAGTGCTGATCTCGCCATCCTCGATGTTGCCATGCCCGGCATGGACGGCATCACCCTGCTCCAGCACATTCGCACCATGCAACAATACCAGAACCTGCCCGTCATCATCCTCACCGGCAGCGGCGACGATACCGAACGCATCCGCGCCGAACAAGCAGGCGTACAAAGTTTTCTCACAAAACCTGCCAGCTCCAAAATGATCCTTGAAACGGTCAACCACTTGCTAGCTACCGATGCAAAAAGTTAAAGAACTTCTCCGGTCCAAGATCGCTTCCGCCAGTGCCCTGCTCATGCTCAGCATGACCATCGTCAATGCAGGTAATTATGTCTATAACCTCATCATGGGGCGTTGGCTAGGACCTGCCTTATTTGCAGACCTTTCGCTTATTGTCACCCTGTTATTGAT
>JBDKJK010000148.1:0-2946 GCA_039796675.1 Chloroflexota bacterium | reverse complement strand
GAAGGAGAAGGAAAAAGAAAATTAACGCAGCGGCGCCGAAGATGTAGTTTTCTGCGAGCGAGCCAAAGAGCAGATGCGTGGCGGTCGAGCCGAGGAAGATGGCGAAGATAAAAGCGTATGTCCTGGAGTGGGTGGCGCGTTTGACGAAGAGCCAGGTCATGAAAACACAGGCAGCAGCGACCAACGAGACGACGAGCATGCCGCCGAGGGCGTAGTGTTCGCCCATGAAGCCGGAGACGAGTCTCACCAGCGGGCGGATGAGAATCAGACTCAACGGATGCACGGCGCGGTTGATAGGCGCGCTCTCCGGGCTGGCGAGGATGGTCATCCATGGACCCGCATCCGCTTCGAAGAGGACGGTGTTTTTCTCAAGTGCGGGATGGTTGAGGGAGCGGGCGATGATGAGTTCGATGAGGAAGAAGAAGGTGGAGGCGTAGAAACCCGGTAAATGATGAAGGATGAATGATGAATGATGAATAAGGGATGAGGTGTTAGGAATTAGGAAAAGAGCAAGGAAAGCGGAGGCGAGTGCAGTGAGGAGGAAGAGGGGTATCCATGTTGGGGGGACGAGGATGGTTTCGATGGCAAACATGGATGGGTATTGTGCTGCGTTGAGGATAAGGAGGACCCAAAAGATGGGTAGGGATAATGCGAGGAGGATGTTGAGTGGTTTGCTGAGGAAACCGGTGCGGAAGGATTCGGCGGCGCGTTGGGCGAGGAAGTAGCCGAGGGTTGTGCCAATGGTGAGGGTGATGACCGCAAAGAGGAACATACCAAAGGGCGTGCGGAGGACGGGTTGTAGAAAGCCGATGGTGCCGTAGGTTAAGTTAAGAGCAACAAGAAACGAGATTAGATATTCGAGAATAGATATTCGATCTCGGATGCTTCGCGTCCAAGCAGAGATGGCGGGGAAGGTTTGGTGGTAGAGAATGCCAAAGGCGAGTGCCGGGACGAGTACAAGAAAGAGGCGATCTATCAGCGCGGTGAAATCTGAATAGTGGAAAAAGGTCAGGGCGAGAATCAGGCTGGTGAGGAGACCTGTCAACGCGCTAAAAAAGATGCGGGAGAATTTCATGTGGGTTATCTCTTGTAGGGCGACCTTTTACAGGTCGCCTTTTTATACATGCCGACCTAAAGGCAACCCGTGAAGGGTTGCCCTACATTTTATTCCTTAACCGCCACAATAATTTCAGAGGCTTGATCGTAGCGGTGGAATTGGGGCATCATGTAAATGCCGCTTGCCCAACCTTTGATGTTTTGGATGAGTTCGACGGCGAGTTCCACGCCAACTTTGGCGCCGCCATCGCCAGCGGACTCGATGCGAGCGCGGGCTTCGTCGGGGATGGAGATGCCGGGGACTTCGTTGTGCAGGAAGTTGGCATGTTTGGCGCTGACGAGCGGCAAGATGCCCGCGAGGATGGGCTTGTCGAATTTGCCGTGTTTGGCTTCGTAGGCTTCGATGAGTTTGGGACCGTCGTCGGGGCGGTAGATGGGTTGGGTAAGGAAGAAGTCGGTACCGGCTTTGATCTTGCGATGTAGATTCTTCACTTCGGTGTCGATGTCTTGCGGGCAAAGGTTGAGCGCGGAGCCAACGAAAAAGTTGGTAGGCTGACCAATGCTGGTGCCAGAGTGATCGACTCCCATGTTGAAACCTTGCTTGATGAGTTTGACCAACCCGGAAGGGACGAGATCGTAGTTGTCGGTCGCTTCGGGGTAATCGCCAATGGAAGTCGGGTCCCCCATGACGACGAAGACGTTGCGAATGCCGAGGGCATGTGCGGCGAGCAAGTCACCTTGCACGCGCAGAAGGTTGCGTCCGCGGGTTGGGAAATGCAGAGTGGTTTCCACACCAATCTGGCGTTGCACGACTTCGCAGACTGCCCAAGCGGACATACGCATGCGTGCCAGCGGACTATCAGCAACGTTGATGATATCCGCGCCGGAGTCTTGCAAGAGGGATGCGCCTGCAAGAAGTTTGTGAGTCGAGAGTCCGCGTGGCGGATCCATTTCGACGCAGACAGTGAATTGTTTATTCGCGAGTCTTTGTGCAAGGTTGGTGGGTTGCTCGGCGGGTTCGGCAGTAATTTCATCGTCATCTACAATCGAAATTTCTGCAACCGGTGTTGCCGGTGTTGATTCAAGCGCCTTCTTCATCACAGCAATATGTTGCGGGGTGGTACCGCAGCATCCGCCCACAATGTTCGCGCCCGCCTGACGGAACTGCACGGCATACTCGCCAAAGTAATCAGCATCGGCAGGGTACATGATGCGTCCGCTGACCTGTTCGGGCCAGCCTGCATTCGGCTTGACCCAGAACTTTGCATTCGGTTCGGCTTGACGCATCTGCTTGAGAATGCGCAGAAGTTGCGAAGGTCCGCCCGAGCAGTTGACGCCGATCACGTCCGCTCCAGCGGCGGCGAGGCGGTGCGCCACTTTGGCGGGGTCATCGCCCAAGAGTGTGCGGTCGTCGCGGGTGAAGGTCACAGAGGCAATGATGGGTAGGGGCGACCCTTGCGGTCGTCCTTGTGTGTTTAGAACAGGAGCAGAACCCTGGACAGGGGCAAGCCCTGTCCCTACGGTTTTGGCGGCTTTGATGGCTTCCTCAATTTCGTACAGATCAGACATGGTCTCGATGATAATGACATCCGCGCCTGCTTCGGCAAGGGCTTGAATCTGCTCCGCGAACGCCTCACGCGCCTCCTCGAGCTTGACGCGTCCATAGGGGGCGATGCGCACACCGAGAGGTCCAACGTCTCCCGCGATCAATATATCTTTGAACGAAGCCGCTACTACACGTTTGGCAAGTTCTACGCCAGCACGGTTGATCTCGGTTACATCTTCTTGTAAACCGTGTTTCCTCAACTTGTAGCGGTTGGCACCAAAGGTATTCGTAATAATTAATTCCGCACCGGCTTCAATATATTCGCGGTGAACATCTGCAACGGC
>JBDKJK010000147.1:0-3333 GCA_039796675.1 Chloroflexota bacterium | reverse complement strand
TTCGCTTTCTAAATACTCTCCCATGTCATATTCATAAGCCGTATGGATAAGATTGCTTTGCGAATCCAGCAGCATGATCGCCACAGATTCGGCGCTGAAGATATTTTGCACCTTATCGCCCACGATCTTGACCACTGTTTTGACGTCCAGCGTTTTCGCCATCGCTTCACCCACCGAGTTGAGGATGGCGAGTTCATCCACGCGCTGATTAAGTTCTTCGGTTCGTTCTTCGACCTTGCGCTCGAGTCCCTGCGCCCATTGGGCATTATCCAACGCGACGGCGCCCTGATTCGCCAGCATGCCGAGCATGTCGCGGTCGGTGTCGTCGAAGGAGCCGTAGAGCGGGTCCATGTCCACGTAGAGGTAGCCGATGACTTGGTTCTGCGCGATGAGCGGGGCGACGATGCGTCCCAGACCATGGACGATGGATGATGGACGATGTTTTTTGCTCTTGTCATGGTCTGTGGTCTGTCGTCGATGGTCAGTCACCAACTGCACGGTGCGGGTGAGGCGGGCTTGATCCAAATATTTCCCAATACGCTTCAACACATCCTTGGGGTCTTCGGCTTTTTCGTAGCCTTTGCCCGATTGATAGGAGGGGAGGGGAAGAATAGATTCAACGACCACGCGCCCAGAGACCTCCGAGGTCTGATTCTCCAAAATCAACATCACGCGCTCGCCGCCGCTCAGTTCGGTGGCTTCTTCGACGAGGAAGGTTTGGATCTCGCTGACGGTGTGCAACGCGTTCAGTCGCAGACCTGTATCCGCGAGGCGTTGGAAGGGTTCGCGCAGGTTGGATTCGATGTTGAGATGCGCGAACAAACGCTCTTTGGGCAATTTACGCTGCGCGCCATCCTTGACCCAGAATTGCAAGAGTTTGCGATTATCTTCCACCTTGTTGAGCGCGTTGCGGCGCAAGCCTGCGTCGCGGATGTTGGTGATGCTTTCGAGTAAAAAATCGTAGGCGCGCTCGAGGGTTTCGCGTGCTTCTTTTGTTTTCTTGTTGGCGTTCAACGCCTGCACATGCCGCCACCAAATTACCTGTGAAGGGAAGCCTTCGGGTCTGGCAAAATTTTGAACGCGATGCAGGTCTGTGGCTTTGGAAGTGGCTTTGAGCGCGGCGGCGGGGTCGCCCGCGGCGAGATATAGTATTGCCAAGGTGGTGAGGGTTGTATGCTCACCGTTTATTTGTGACTCTTTGATCAGTTTCAACGCAGATTTTTGATAACGGATCGCGGTCTGGATATCTCCTGTGGCGAATGCCAGGTCTGACTGTACGCTGATAAGGTTAACACCGACACTTGGGTCGCCGAGGTCAGGGACGAGCGTTTCCAACTCCCGAAGGTGCAGATGCGCCGCCTCCAACTCACCGAAAGTTGTTTCAGTTCCGATGAGATTTCCCAGAGCGATGGTCAAAGCAAGTTTTGCGCCCATGACGCGATCTTTTTCAACGGTTTCTCTTTGCAGGCGGCGGACATGCGCATGCAAACCAAGATAACCATAAGTATTTCCCAAGTTGCCCATGACAGCAGTTTGGCGTTCGGCATACCCTGCGGTTTCAAAAGCATTCTTTGCCTGTTGATAGTGTTGGATTTGTTCGGCGATATCCACATCTGTATTTGCCAACGATATCAGGGCATTGCCAATGCCATATGAGTCACCTGCCTGTCTGCATAGTTCCAGCGCGGTCTGCGCGGCGCGGCGCGATTCTTCGCCGCGATTTGAGCGATAGAAAATACCCGATAACACCCAATGCGCACGCCCTGTGCCAGAGGTATCGTCAAGTTCTTGATAGAGCGTTATGGTTTCTTGTGCGGTTTTGAGCGCGGCTTCGAGTTGCCTTGCGCGCCATTGCGCTTCGGCGAGGCAGAAGAGGCTTTCGGCAAACAATTGACGATTGACGATTGACGATTGACGATTTGCATTTGCCTTGACGGCGGCGGTGGCGGATTTGACTGCGGCTTTCAAATCACCCGTCCGCATTTGGACGAGGGCGAGGCGGTTCAACGCCTGAACCTTCAAACCTGCAACCTGCAACTTGGAACTGATCTTCCCCATCGCCTTCGCGTCTTTCATCGCAAGGTCCAATTTGCCGATGGCGATGTAGGATTCCGCGCGCAGGTCAAGCAGGGTCATTTGCTCGGCGGGTTTAATCTTCGGCGCGGCTAATGCCTGTGTCGCTGAATCAATTGCCAGCATGTGCTGACCCGTCCATGCCAGTTGGCGGATGGTTTCAATCATAAGGTTGGTATCCACTTTTTTATTTGTCGCTGCCATAAAAAGGACCTATTTGTTTTCCATATGTTGTGGGGATTGTACGGGTACGTTAAGTATAAAGACCGAACCTTTACCCTGTTCACTGGTGACGGTCAGGTCGCCGCCCAATAAACGCGCAAGGTTGCGGCTGATGGTTAATCCCAGCCCGGTGCCGCCGTATTCACGGGTGGTGCTTGAATCCGCTTGTTGGAATTCGCCAAAGACCCGCCCCAACGCCTCTTCATTCATTCCAATACCCGTATCTGTGACGGATATCTGTACGCTTTCAGGGTGATTGCCTTGTGTTTCGACTTTTTCGGCTTGCAAGATTACCCTGCCTTCGTGGGTGAATTTTGCGGCATTGCTCAAAAGGTTGAGGATGATCTGTTTGATCTTCTCTTGATCAGAGTTGATCAACAACGGCAGATCGCTATTTTGTTTTTCAAAGCTCACACCCGCTTTGAACAAAGGGCTGGCAATATTGGCGCATTGGTCAAGCAAAGCATGCATGTTGAAGGTCGCAGAATGAACTTCCATGCGCCCGGCTTCGATCTTGGCAATATCGAGCACGGCGTTGATCAAGCCCAGCAAATGTTCTGCGCTGGTGAGCACCTTGTCTAAATTTTCAACATGTTTTTCAGGCAAGATCGTCTCATTCTTGCGGCGCACAATGCGCGTAAAGCCAATGATTGCATTTAAGGGTGTGCGCAATTCATGGCTCATGTTGGCAAGGAAGACACTCTTGGCGGCACTGGCAGAATCGGCGGCGGCACGCGCTTCTTCGGCTTGTTGGTAGAGTTGTGCCTTCTCCAACGCCACGCTCATGCTGCTGGCGAGGGTGGTCAACAGGCGCACATCGGCATCGGTGAAGGCATTCTCATGGTCAATGTTATCGAGCCCGATCATGCCTTTGACCTCACCGTCTACCAAAATGGGCATGCGCAACAAAGACTTGGTGGGTTTTGTGCCCGGCAATGTATTTGATTTAAGCCCGATCTCGGCAAGCCGCTCTTTGAAATTATTGTTTATCAACAGCGGCTGTTTCTGCTGAATAATGTATTTCGACAGGGGCGGAAT
>JBDKJK010000146.1:0-2631 GCA_039796675.1 Chloroflexota bacterium | reverse complement strand
GTGGCAGGGATTCCCTCATTCCCGATTGCCATCCCGATCACAGCCGCGCCTCGATCTTTGACGATGGGCAGCACAGTCGCCAGTTGTTTGTCTTCTCCATTGACCGAATTCACCAGTGGCTTGCCGGGTGCGGCGTTCAATCCCGCTTCCAGGATCTTTGGCTCGTTCGAGTCGATACACAAGGGAACATCGACGACCGACAGGATCGCCTCCACCACTTTCGGCATGATCGCCGCTTCATCGATCTGTGGATGACCGACATTCACATCGAGGACATCCGCACCCCAAGCAACCTGCCTCAGCGCCAGTTGCTTAACATACTCGAAGTTCTGGTCTACAAGCGCCTGCCCCAATTTTTTGATCCCCGTCGGGTTGATCTTCTCGCCAATGATGGCGAAGGGTTTATCTTTCCCAATGACGACTTCTTTTGAATTACTTTTCAAGATGGTATGCATGCTTCCACTCCTGTGAGATGTTGTTTAACGACGTTTGCTTTGAATGTATGCCTGCTTCATTCACGATTCGTGGAATGATTTCGTCCCACCCAACCGGCATGAGATGGATACCACTAATCCCTTGTTTCTCATAAGCTTTAATTTTACCAATGATTTCCACTGCGATCTGCACGCCCTCCTCTTGTGCATTCCCGGCTTTATCTGCGGCTTCCATCCGTTGCAAAATATTTTTTGGAAGATAAACACCCGGCACTTCCCCCAATTTCTGCGCCATCTTCAAACTCTTGATGGGTGTCACGCCAGCCAGAATATAAACCTTATCCAGCACGTCTCGTTTGGCAAGTTCGTTCAACCATTTTTCCATGCCGTCTACATCAAAGATCAAATTGGTTTGGAAGAACTGTGCCCCGGCATTAACCTTCTTTTGCTCGCGCAACGCCTGAAATTTCACATTGGATGAGAACGGTGAAGCTGCCGACCCCAAAAAGAACATCGGCGGATTCTTAATCTCGCGCCCATCCAAATATCTACCTTCATCGCGCATTCTTCGCAGAACCCATAACATCTGAATTGCATCCAGATCATTGATCTGCATATTGTCACGCGGACCCGGTGAAAGCTTGGCGCTATCGCCCGTCACACACAGGACATTCCGCACGCCCAATGCCGTCGCGCCGATGATCTCGCTTTGCACACTTCCACGCGAACGATTACGCGCAGATATTTGCAACACCGGCTCAGCGCCTTGATTTATGGCAGTTTGACTGCAAGCCCACGAACTCATGCGCGGCACAGCAGATTGATTATCTGTGAAATTTACAGCCGCCGCCAAATCTTTGACCAGGTCAATGTTGCGTATTAACTTTTCGGTGGTGGAAGATAGTGGGGGAGTGATCTCGCAGGTCACCACAAATTCGCCAGCAACCAGCCTCCGTTGTAAGTCTGAAGCGGGTTCGGTGTATGCAGGCGGGTGATACTTCGAATCGCCCTGCCACCACTCAGGCTGTCGTACCGGGCGGAAGATCCCATCCCATGTTTGTGCTCGAGTCTCTTTCGATAATAATCCGGTAAAGATTTTCTTCGCGCCAATTTTCCCAACATTTTTAAAGATCGCGCTCCACGAATCTTTTCCCACTTGTTCCCAATCGAGCGGCGGTAACACTTCGAGCAATAAATCTTCGCGTCCCCATTCAAACGAGCGTTCGTAAATTTTATACCAAATGCATGGGCGGCTTGGGTCAACATAACACGCTTCTGAGGTCGAGCCGCCGCACGGACCATTTCGCAAACCCTTCGGGCATTCCATCGGGCAGATCAGCGCGGTCTCTTGCAGCAAACAATTTCCGCACATTCGGCACCCGAACAGCGGACCCTTCACACTGTATTCAAGCACACGCAATGCGTGCTCACCAAACGTATCTTTTTGAAATGGGGAGAAAGCGGGCTGCCAGCGTCTTCCGGGAGTAAAGCCTGTCATTCGGTCTCCTGTAGATTATATATTATATATAATTTCAGACTGGCTGGATTTTACCCCCGACTCACCAAAATTTGGAAGGGACAAAATCTGCGCCTCCTTCGACCATCAAGTTGTTTCTGTTTCCTGTATCTTTTCTCACCCCAAATCAAAAACCGCCGACGATATTTTGTCAGCGGCTCTAAACTTGATTTCACGGCTATTTTTTTCCGTCAGGTAGGCGATCCCAATTGCGCGATAGCGATTCCTCATCTCTGCAATCTTTTGCCCGATGTTTCTCTGGGCGCGTCAATTCCTTTTCGGCGAGTGCAATCGTTTCTTTGTAACTGATACAGCCGACAGACCATTGTTGTCCATCGTCAATCGTCCGTAGTCTATCGTCTAATCAAGTCTTTGCAAGATATGACTCACCGCCGTGGATGCCGGTCCGCCAAGCGATTGAATCAACCCGAACCTTGCTCCTGCTATCTGGCACGCCTCAGCCTGACCTCGTAACTGCATCGCTGCTTCGACGGCTTGATACACACCGGCAGCCCCGCCGGGGAATCCGCGTGCTTTCATGCCGCCCATCGTCGCGCAGGGAATTGACCCCTTTAATCCAATCGAACCATCGGCGGCGAGCTTCCAGCCTTTGCCTTTGATCGCAAACCCAACCGCTTCGAGTTGCAACGCAGCAAAAATGCTGAACGCATCGTGATACTC
>JBDKJK010000145.1:0-9587 GCA_039796675.1 Chloroflexota bacterium | reverse complement strand
TGCTGAGTTTGGCGCAACCCGCACAATGGTGCCTTCTGGCTTAAGGTCCAGGCGGGCGCGACCATCGGCTCCTGTTTGCAACGCACCGCCGGTTTGAATGACAAAGCCGGATTCAGCAGGGATAAATTCTCCTTCGGATGCGGCTCGCACCACCACTTCATTTTCAAATTCGGAAACGACCGCTTCACGCGCCGCCGCAGCTTGGTCGCTGCTTTCTGTCAGCGTGGATTCGGCTGGAGCAGCGGACTCAGTTGAGTCGCTTTGAGGGGCACTGGGCTCTGAAGCGCAGGCACCCAGCCCAATGGAAAGCAAAAGAAGCGTGGATACGATCCGTTTCATGACGTTAATCCTTTAGTAAGTCGGCGGCAGCAGTTGCCATCAACGCCACGCCAGAGATCAAGGCGCGTTCATCGAAATCGAATTTGGGATGATGGTGGTTGTAGTTGAGATTCTTCTCGTTGTTCGCCGAGCCAATGAAGAAATAACAGCCGTCGGCTTTTTCTTGCATGTAGCCCATATCTTCTGCGCCCATCGTGAGATAGGGATCGTTCTCGATCTTGGTCTGCGGAAAGAGCGCCTGCGCCGACTCGAAGACGCGAATGGCAACTTCTTCATTATTGATGACGGGCGCAGTGACCTGTTTGATCATCAACTCCACTTCACAACCCATGGCTGCCGCCGTGCTGCGAACGACCTGCTCAAGCCGTGCATGCACCAACTTGCGGACGCTCGGATCGAAGGTGCGGATGGTGCCGCCCAACTCTGCGGTTTGCGGAATGATATTGAAGGCGGTGCCAGAATGAATCGTTGTGACGCTGATGACCGCCGGTTTGAGCGGTTCGACATTACGCGCCACAATGCTTTGAATTGCGGTGACGACCTGCGCCGCACAGACGATGGGGTCAATGGTGGTATCTGGAGCGGCGCCATGCCCGCCCTTGCCTGTGAGTTTGATGCTGAACAAGTCAGCGCCTGCCATGACGGGACCTTCGCCTACGTGAACCCAGCCAAGCGGCTTATCGTTCCACAAGTGAAGTGAGAGAGTCTTCTCCACTTTGGGACCTTCTAACACACCATCGCGCATCATCATCAACGCGCCGCCGATCTCTTCGCCGTTGGTGCCTTCTTCAGAAGGTTGAAAGCAGAATTTAATATTGCCCTTCAATTCATGCTTGTGTTCATTCAATATTTTAGCAACTGTCAACCCAATGGCGGTGTGACCATCGTGCCCGCAGGCATGCATCACTCCGGGGTTCTCAGAGCTGTATTCTGCGCCGGTCTCTTCGCTGATGGGGAGGGCGTCCATATCGAAGCGCAAGAGAATGGTAGGACCCGGTTTGGAGCCTTCGAGATAGCCTACCACACCAGTTTTGCCAACCCCTTTGGTCACTTCGATGCCGAGGGCTTCGAGTTCCTTGGCAACGATGCCGCCTGTGCGGATTTCATTGAAACCTAATTCGGGGTGCTTATGAAAGTCACGCCGCATGGCTTGGGTGTAAGGGAACAGTTCTTCGGCTTTTTTGAGGAATGGATTCATGATCGGCTCCGTTTTTATTTTTTGAATATGGAAAACAAGAAAAAGGCATCAGCCTTTCTTTAGCATATCAAAGGCAGATTGGAGCGCCTCGGCAGAGGAAGCCAGGGCGACGCGTTCATCGTCATGCAGTGGCGCTTCGACGATCTTCAATGCTCCGCCTTGACCAACCACACAGGGAACCCCAAGGCAGACGTCTTGTATGCCATATTCACCTTCTAAAAGGGTGGAGATGGTCAGCACGCTTTGCTCATCTCTTAAGATGGCACCCACAATGCGTACCAGTGCCATGCCAATGGCATAGTAGGTAGCGCCTTTATAAGTGATGATGTGATACGCCGAATTACGCACTTCTTGCACAATGCGTTCGCGTTCTTCTGCCCAGTTGCCACTGCCGTAGGTTTTGGCATATTCATCCACGGGCACCCCGGCAACATTGGTCATAGACCAGGCTGCCACTTCGCTGTCGCCATGCTCGCCCAAAATATAGGCATGGACATTCGCCACATCGACATTGCAGTATTGGCTGATGAGATAACGAAAACGCGCGCTATCTAACACAGTGCCAGAACCGATGACACGATTTTTCGGAAAGCCGGAATGCAGGAGAGCAATACGGGTGTTGACATCGACTGGATTGGTGGCGATGACAACAATCGCTTGTGAGTTCGCCTGGACGATATCATCCATAATGCTTTTGATGATGGCGGCATTGCGTTGCAGTAAATTAAGCCGGGTTTCGCCAGGGTTTTGTTTGGCTCCGGCGGTGATGACGATGATATTCGCATCGGCATAGTCGGCTTTGCTGCCGGTCTTGATCTGCACGGAGGGATAATACGGTAACCCGTGAGCCAGATCGAGAACCTGCCCTTCGGCAAGATCGTGATTCGCGTCGATCAACGAGATTTCATCGGCGAACCCGCGTTGAGCGAGGGCATACGCAAAAGTTGAGCCGACCGCGCCTGCCCCTACAATCGCGACCTTGCGAGACTTCCATGTTGTTTCCATGTTTCACCTGTAAGAAATAACTTTAAATTTTTCTTCGTATCTTGGGTTTTCTTCTGTGCTGTCTTCCGTTCGGCGGGACTTAAAACGTTCGATTAGTTTTTTCACATCTTGCATCTGAGTCTTATGCTGCAGGATGGCTTGCATTTTGACATCCCATGTAGCGGTGACATCAACGGCAGTATTGGGTTGATTGGTCAGTGAGCACCAGACCTCTTTGGGCATATGCGGCTCGAAACCTTCTTCGATCAGTTCGGGGAAGTAGACCGGGTTGCCCGCTGCGGGAAAGACCGCATCCAACACCACCTCTCCGCAGGCGCGGTGATCGGGATGATTGATACCGTATAAGGCGAAGAGATTTTGCGGGTCGCAGGTGACGAGGATATCGGGCTTGTGTCTGCGGATCTCGCGCACCACGTCTCGGCGTAGATTCAGGTCTGGGATGAGGTACCCATCTGGCAGGTCCAGAAAGAGAGGCGGCTCGGCTCCGATCACCTTGGCGGCATCGGCTTGCTCGATGTGACGGATTCCGCATAACTTTTCGGGAGTCATATCGGGTGTGGTAGCGAGATTAAATCCTTTATCGCCGCAGGTCAGCAAAAGATATTGGATCGTATGCCCTTCGCGTGCCCATTTGGCGAGTGTGCCGCCACAAAAAAATTCTGGATCATCTGGGTGCGCCAGAATGACCAGAATTTTTTGATTGGTTTCCCAGGTGTTAGTTGGCTCTGTCATTTTTCTTGTTTTGCTTTGCCTTGCCGCAGGTGCAGCCGCCACCTTCGTGACGGTCGCAGGGGGCTTGGGCTTTTCTTCGCAGGGCTTCGAGTTCGTCCCACGGTTCGAGCTCTTCACGGGTAAAGGTGTGGAACTGCGGGCGTTCGTTAGGGATTTCGATGACGACGGTGACCTTGTCACTCATTGGGATGACATCGATAACTTTGCCTTCGCCTTTGGGGGTGACCACGCGCTTGTTGCGTTTGGGCAAGGTCTTGCGCGCTTCTACATATTGCTCATATTCATAAATGAGACAACAGCGCAGGCGCCCGCACATGCCGGTGATCTCGTCGGGTGTGAGCGAGATGCCTTGTTCTTTTGCCATTTTGATCGAGATGGGCGAGAAGTCGGTTAGGAATTTGGAGCAGCAGCGGGTTTCGATGCCGCATGCGCCCATGCCGCCGATGAGTTTTGCCACATCACGCGGACCGATCTGACGCATCTCGATGTGCGTGTTTGGATAAATGTCCTGCATATCTTTGCGCAGAGATTTGAGATCGACCTTTTCTTCCTGCTCGGTGCTGTAGAGGAAGGCGAGGCGTGAGCCGTCGTAGTTGTATTCGGCGGAGACCACTTTGATGGTGTTGAGCAGTTTCAACTCTGAGGCGCGAGCGCGGCAGTTGATCATGGCTTCGGTCTGCTTGTTGCGCCAGGATTGCTGTAATAAAAGGTCGCGCGGGGTGGCGCGGCGCTCCACAGACTTCCAACCGCCTTCGGGGCGGGGCGGGGTTTCTTCTAAAATCTGAATGACTTCGCCGAGGTGGCGTCCGCGTGAGGTATCTACGATGACATGCTCGCCTTTTTGCAGGTCGGGCAGGCTGGAAGAATCGAAGTGGTAGATCTTGCCGATGGGGGTAAACCGTACACCGATAATGTTTTTAATGTCTGTTTGCATGGGTTCAATTATACCTGATGGACAGGGTGCAGGTGTCAAGTTTCAGCTGTTGGGAGTGGCTACTCTTGTGGGTAAACCAAAAGATTTAACCACAGAGATCACGAAGAACACGGAGAAAACCTCATAAAAATCTCTGTGGACTCCGTGTTCTCTGTGGTGATTGACTTTCTTTACTCTCTCTTTTCGGCACTCCCAAGGTGTCAGGTTCTCGTATGAAATGGAAACCTGGGATTAAATAAGAGTAGGCACTCAGGTTATTTGCCGAGTGCCTATCTTGTATGGCGAAAAACGCTACTATTTTGCGGAATTAGACTTTTCGTGACTTTTGCGTTAAGCCTTTGGTTTTGTATTTTGTTTTTTAAGCAACTTTGCCATTGCCACGAGATATAAGATATCAGGTGTCGGGCAACCGATTGCTATCCGAACGAAATGCCGAGGTCTCTTGCTGTAAGGACGATATCAGAGTCCATGGGGACCATTTTCATTTTCCCGATGGCTTCTTCGATCGGCACGTATTTGACGTGCGGCGGGTCGAGCGCCACCATTACCCCCGATTGCCCTTCTTCTAAGCCACGTATGGCGGCGGCACCAAAGCGCAGGGCGGTGAGACGGTCAAATGAGGTGGGTGAGCCGCCACGCAATAAATGACCGAGCACCACAACCCGTGTTTCCTTGCCTGAAAGGGCATGGATTTCTGCCGCAACCTTTTCACCGACACCCCCAAGGCGTTCTGCCCGCCCCGCCTCTTTTTCGATGACCGACACGCCGCCCCCTTTGGGGATGGCGCCTTCTGCTACGACAACGATGGTGAATTTGCTGCCGCGTTGTTCGCGGTCATGGATCTTTTCAACGACCTTGTTAATATCATAGGGGTATTCGGGAATTAGAATCACATCGGCAGAACCAGCCAAACCAGCATGCAGGGCGATCCAACCGGCATAGCGACCCATCACTTCGACAACCATTACACGCCCATGAGATGCCGCCGTGGAATGTAGCCGGTCGAGGGCTTCGGTGGCGAACCCAACGGCGGTATCGAACCCGAAGGTGACGTCGGTCTTATCGAGGTCGTTATCAATGGTTTTGGGCACTGCGATCAGCCGCAGACCCTTCTTTGCCAACACATTGGCAATCGCCAGCGACCCGTCACCGCCGACTGTGATGAGCGCATCAATATGGTGCATACGAAAACCGCGCACGATCTCATTGGTGCGATCCACTTCTTCAATTGTGCCATCGGGGCGGGTAACCGGGTAACGCATGGGGTTGTTGCGATTGCTGGTACCCAGGATCGTGCCGCCGAGGTGAGTGATGCCTCTAACCCTTTGGCGAGTGAGCGGCACAAACCCGCCATCGGGATATTCCTCTGGCGAGAGGATGCCGTGAAACCCATCGAGGACTCCGTACACATCCCAGCCGCGTTTGATCGCAGAGAGTGCCGCCGCGCGGATCACTGCATTTAACCCGGGTGCATCACCGCCGCCGGTGCTGATTGCCACTTTTTTGATCTGTGGAATTTGGTTGGTTGACATTCATAACTCCTGTACAAACGAGAATTAGCAATAAAGCTTGTTCTGATAGGTCATTATAGTACCAAGCCGTTCAGATGCGCATAAAGAAGCGATTAACAAAGAAAATGCTAGACGGATGTCATACAACTGAAGAGATACATGTCATGAGAATCTATCATTCAAAAGCAATATTTTTCAAGAAGAGGTCTGGGTATACTAATTCAAATGAATAAGACAAAGACTCTCGATAAACTATCCATTTTGAAATTGGCATTCAGCGGGCTTGCCGAGAACGAATTGGAAGAAATGGCGGCTCTAACCGAGCTGTGTGCTTATCCTGCATTTCATGTGCTGTGCCGCGAAGGAGCCTACGAAGAGACCTTTTATGTCATCGCCAGCGGCACCGCCGTCATCACCAAAACCATTGGCGATATGGAAGGCGAACGCACGTTGCGTGAAGTGAGCAAAGGCGACTTGGTCGGCGAGATGGCTTTGATTCAGAATGCACCGCGCTCGGCAACTGTACGCACCACCAGCGAATGTACCGTGCTAGAAATGGACAAAGCTCACTTCGAAACCATGCTTAGCCGCAGCCCACGCATGGCGCTGGATATCATCCGCACCACCTTAGACCGATTGCGCGAAAATGACCAGACCATGATCGCAGACTTGCAGAGATCCAACCGGGTGTTGCGCCAGCTTGACCGTAACAAAACGGAATTTATTGATGTGGTGGCGCATGAATTGCGCACACCTCTTACCATTCTTAAGGGCTATGCCAACCTGCTCAATTCTTCTGCCGAGATAAAAGATCACCCTACATTATCTTCGGTTTCGGAGGGAATTCAAAATGGAGCCGACCGCATCCATAGCATTGTCAACGCTATTTTGGATGTAACCCGTATTGGCAACGAAGAGCTGACCTTGCGCTTTTCACCGATTTTATTGAAACAGGTTATTCTCGAAGTCTTTAGCGGATTAACAAAAGCCGCCTCAGAGCGGACCATTGAACTGATTCACCTTCCCGAAGCGGACCTGCCCCTCATCCACGGCGACCCGGGGCTGATTCACAAGGCGTTGTATCACTTGGTAGTTAACGCAATCAAATACACTCCCGATGGCGGCAAGGTCACTGTCTCTACGCGCTCAGCCCGCATGGACGATGAATCACCCGGCGTGTTGATCTCCGTCCACGATACAGGCATTGGGTTGGCGGCTGAACATCACGACCTGGTTTTCGAAAAGTTTTATCAAGCAGGGAAAGCCGCCATTCATTCCTCTGGGACGACCAGCTTCAAAGGCGGCGGACCGGGGCTTGGGCTGGCGATCGTGCGCGGCGTGGCACGGGTGCATGGAGGCAAGACATGGGTAGAAAGCTCGGGGCAAGACGAAGTGAATTTCCCCGGCTGTATTTTCCACCTGCACTTGCCGGTTTGATTCTGTATGTGTCATGCTGAGGGGTGTTCGTTGCCCTGAAGCATCTCTACCTTATTGCGCCAGAGTTCCTCACCAGCACTGCATCCGCAGCGCGGTGCATGTGTCGGTCGCCAAACCTGTCCTGAACTTGTCGAAGGGAGCATGCTCCCTCACGCGTGTGTGCGCACGGTGCTGGCATCATCCACGCCTTGTGGGTCATCCTGCGCTAAACGCAATTTTGTTAAGAAACGACCCGCCTGCAAAGCTTTGCAGGCGGGTCGTTTGTTTTAATGGCTTTTAATAATCGATCGCGTAGTTCCGTCCTGCCCTGAAGTGACAGCCACCTCGCAGGTGACTGTCACTTGATCGTGACTTACGCCCCAACCTGCCTGGGACCCCACCCGCAGGTTGACATGCTTGCTCTTCAAGCGGACTGTATTTGCCGAGCATACTGTTAAATCCAACCCTTTTTTCTTGCCTTATTCACTATCACTTTGAAGTCTTTTTCAGGAAGAAATGTTGCATACTGACCAAATACCCACTTGCCTCTCATTTTGGGCAGCTTACCTACATATTTTTTTTCTTCTTTCTTTATAAATCTACTTCTATTGTAAAGCCCTAAATGGACCAAACCCATCAAAATCAATGTAGAGCTTATTAGCAGATGTTTATGGAAAAGTACATAAATGGATTGTGCTAATTTCAACCGAAAACTGATCTTGGTGCCAAAACCGTGCTCGAATTGAACTTACTGGCTTGTTTAGATCCAGAGACTTTCCACCTGCGATATTTTGGACTGGGTTTGGTAATTCAAGAAATGCAGACAAAGGAATATCAATAGTTTGCTCGCCATCAAAACCATTTACACCATAATGAACTAAGCTGATGCCAAACCAATGAGGTTGAGTGAAAACAATAGTTGAATCGTTTTTTCCTGCTCCTTCTTGTGCAATAAGCCCATTTAAGTCATATGTGATTCGAATTACATCTTTGTTTTGTAGTATATATTTATCTGAAAAATCATCCCAATCCTCAGCTGCGTTTGACTCAGCTTTGAGGCGCCATATATGCGTCAAGATATTGTCTGTGCATATTAAGTTTGTGTTATCGATTGCAGGCAGAGTCTCAGTTGCAATATGAGTATTTGTAATAGTAACAGGAGGCACATTAATTGTTGATGTAATTGTTGGGATGCTGGTAGCTGCAATAAATGGAGTGTTCGTTTCTTTGATCGGAATTGATAGATCTAAGTTAAATATGGAGGTAAGACTTATTCCAAGGATTTGAGAAAATCCCGCACATAAGGCAACTAAAAATCCGGTTGAAGTAATAAGAGTGCCCCAAAGCCATCCTTTATGGACATTACAAAAGAAGCTTCCCGCTTCTGCATGATTTCTGCACCTTGACCAACTTTTAGTAACTGCATAGCATCTCACTTTGTCCTCCAAAAGCTAATAATTGGGTGTGGAAATATCTACTCATTCGCATACTTCTTGAAAATCTTTGTATGCTCGAAAATTTCTTTATAGAATCCTTCCTTCGCGGAGCTGAAGCCGCCTACTCAGTCCACTTTAGAGGACTTTCACGAACTGAGGCAGAGCTTTAGCCCGCCGATTTGAATGGTTTACCCTTCCTTCGTCCAGAAATCAGCCAATAGCTCAGCTTGATCCAATACCTTTGTTACTGAAACAGTATATTCGCCCGTGGACGGTTCATCGGGTGGATACTTATACTTTCTCAATATTCTCTTGACCATCACGCGCAGTTTGGCTTGGACACTTTCTTTTAGTTGCCAGTCAATGGAGGTGTTATTGCGCACACTCTCTACCAATTCATGAGCGATTTGCTTGAGCGTTACATCGCCTAAAATAGTTTCTGCTGTTGGGTTATCAGCGAGGGCATCATAGAAGGCGAGTTCGTCCACGCGGAGGTTCATTTGCTCGCCGCGTTTGTCGGCTTCGCGGATGTTTTTTGCGAGTTGAATAAGTTCTTCGATGATTTGCGCGGACGTAATCAAGCCGTTCTGATATCGCTTTACCGCTTCGGCAAGCATGTCGGAGAACTTTCTGCCCTGCACTAGGTTGAATTGACTGCGGGTTTTGATTTCGTCATTGAGCAGGCGTTTGAGCAATTCCAGCGCGAGGTTCTTGCGTTCCATGTGCAGGATTTCATCAAGGAATTCATCCGAGAGGATGGAAATATCAGGTTTCTTGATACCTGCCGCGTCGAAGACATCGATCACTTCACTGGAAATGATGGCGTCGTTGATAATCTGTCGAATGGCGGTTTCGATCTCTTCGTTGGTGCGAGTCCTGGTCTGATCATCAAACTTATTGAAGCGGGCTTTGATGGCTTGGAAGAAGGCAAGGTCATCGCGGATTTCAAAGGCTTTGGGGTTAGGCACAGACAAGGCAAAGGCTTTTTGCAAGAGAATGACATTACTCTTGAAGCG
>JBDKJK010000144.1:0-3029 GCA_039796675.1 Chloroflexota bacterium | reverse complement strand
GGTCTGAGATCAATTCCCGCAAGGCGGATGAAAACCCCGCCTCATTCTGAACCTCAACCAGAACCCCATTTCGAGCCGGTTCCACCAAATCGAGGAATCCACCTATTTTGCTGGCGACGATAGCGAGTCCTTTCACCAGTGCATCCACACCCACAACGGGCAGACCTTCTGAAAGCGAAGGCATGAACAAAATATCGCTATGTGAAAACTCGTTCAACACATCTGCAGGCGTAACCCAACCTGTGAGATGAAAGCGATCTTGCATGCCATGCTTTTCGATTTCTGCCTTCACGTCATCAAACATGGGACCATTCCCCAGCATTGAACAAGTCCAATCGAGGTCTTTGAGCGTGGATAAAACGCGGACAATTGCCAACGGATTCTTTTGCGAAACAAAACGCCCCGCAAAGACAATGCGCGGAGGCTGGCTCACTTCGATATGTTCTGTAACCAAATGAATAAAATCTGCGCCATTGGGAATGACGCGAATATCCACAGGGTATTGCTCCAACGCCAGTTGACGCGTGAACTCGCTGACCGCCACCACTTGCTTGGCGCGCCTCCAGATCGGTTTGGTGAACGGCTTTAACCAGCGAAACCAGTATGCAGTTTTTTCCGGAACGCCGCCGGGCACATCGCCAAGATGAGCCGTCAAAATATAGGGTACACCGGTCAACAAAGACAAGGCAAGAGCAAGTGCGCCTGCTGGAACAGCAAAATGAGTATGAATGATGTCGGGGCGTAAATTTCTGATCAGCGCCAGCCCAGCCCACAGCCCGGCGAGATCGAAAGCGAGCATGGTTTGAAAACTGGCAACAAACGCCTCAGTCCGTCTGGATGGGATGCGCACGAGTCGAATCCCATCCTGCATTTCATCACGAGACAAGCCATCCATGTGCGCCGTCAACACGGTCACATCGTGCCCGCGCTCCGCAAGCTCAAGGCAGATGTCGTACGCGGCACGTCCGCCGCCGCCGCCAATGGGCGGAAATTCATGAATGATCGTCAGGATGCGCATGCTATTCTGTGAAGGGGTCTTTGCATTCAACTTGCTTCGGTCGCGGCTCGAAGATTTCGATGTTATTCGAAGTCAACACAACCACAGGTTTGTAATTGCACAACAACGGAGCCCCCACAAAACGAACCCAGGCTACGTTCTCTTCCACGAATGCCCCTTGTTTTTGCTGCGTAAATTTTTGGTCTTCTGCAATAATGAGATTAAAACGACGGTCTTGCAAGTCAGTATAAAATTTTTCAAGATACGGGCGATTGCGAGACATCGCCATCTCCATCAATTCGCTTTGTTCATATTCAGGCACAAGAGTCACGCCGTGAATATAATCAAACGTAATAAGCTGACGTTCTGTGATAAACAAAATCTCGCCGCCATTCGCAAGCGCTTCCTGTAACAGTTGAATATCTTTTTCGGCAATGGCATTATCAAAACTCGGATAAAAGCCGATGTGCCGAATCGCAAACCCAAGCGGAATCAGCAACCCAGCCGCCACAACACTCCAACTGACTCTACCAAACATCGGCTGCGCATCTTTCTCCGCCGATACTTGATTCGACCAAAAAGCCACAGCCAATACTGAGAGCATCACCAAGTACGCGTCCATGTTGTGCAAGTCACCGCCGCCGCCAATCTTGGTACTGACAACCACCCCGCCCACGAACAACACTGCCAGCATGGCTATCAATACCAGCCAACGCAAGGGATGAAGCGCCCTCGCCCCTGTTCGCGCAATTTGATAAAGCCCCACGAACAACGGCATAGACACCAACAAGACTCCCGGAAGGATGCCCATTGGGAAGGTCTCATTTGGCAGTAAGCGGCTCCAGATCAACTCAGATGTGAAACTAGACCCAAAGGCAGCCACATCGACATTGCCAGAAATTTGGATATAAACGAATTGAGAGACAAGCGCGGCGACGAGTCCGCTTACACCCCAGACGAAGGGCGTAAGCCAATATTTCCAGCCTTTGTTGTTGAGAGGCGTCTGAAGAATATAAATCGCGATTGCCAGCATTGCCGGAACGGGAAACCAATTTACGCGGCTGATGCCTGCCCATAACGAAGCGAGAATAATAAAGACCAAGGAACGCCCGGGGTTCTTAACCGAAACACCCGCCAGAATCAAAATGACCATCACATGCAGGTGATAGTAGACTGCGCCTTGAAGAAAGAACAAAAACGCCCATGCGGTTATGAAAATTTTCATCCAACCTTCGGCTCGTGCAAAACGAGCAAGGCTGAAGGATGCGCCCAAAGTCAAGCCGAACCATAACAGCGCCTGCCAGAAGCGATGGAACCAGAACGGCAAACTGTCAGCGAGGAAAGGGATCGAGAGAAGCAGATACCGTGACGGGTGCAGGAAAGGAAGCGGGAGTTTCATCCCATATAACGATTCGGAGAAGAACATCGAGGCGTAGTAGTGGCGTCCTGCCTCTGAATAGCCCATTGAGAACGGGTTTGCAGAAGCAATCGAAAAAATTCCATAGGTTTGGTAAAGCATGCCTTGCGCAAGTAGAACAATGGCAAAGGCAACATGCCAGTTGATCTTGAATATTAATTTCAGACACAGAGTCTGTGCAATGCTTGCCCACAAAAAGACCCAAAAGATCGGCATGACCTGCGGAAGAACGTTCCCGAAAATGTAAAGACGGACGATCCATACCGAGAGAAAGCTTAAGATGATGAGTAAAACGTAATACGTAATGCGTAAATTTGTATGGGGTTGAGATTCGAATTTCTCAACATAAGTGGTGATACGGTCTAAAAATGGTGAGAAGGATAACCATACCCCGGCGATTGCCGTCAATGCAAAGACCGCCACCAGTCCGATCCATTTGGAGCGCAAGAGGATAATCTCCAGTTCGTTCGTGCGCTGCATGGTCTGGAGAATCGCAAAGATGCTGACGACGACCAGCGCCCACAGCCAGACTTGCAGGAATTTTTTAGTAGAAACCATTTCCATGAAACGAACTACTCAACTATTCGACTTCTCAACTGATTTTTTCTCATTCAT
>JBDKJK010000143.1:0-5774 GCA_039796675.1 Chloroflexota bacterium | reverse complement strand
TTTGGTCACATAATCATCTGCACCGAGTTCAAGCCCGAGGATCTTGTCTTCATCCTCAACCTTCGCAGTGAGCATAATAATGGGAGTGTTACTTTCTGCGCGATGGGCATTCATGAAATCATAGCCGTTCATTTCCGGCATCATAATATCGAGCACCACCAGGTCAGGAGTCTCTTTACGTGTAGCTTCCAGTGCCTCGCGCCCGTTATAGGCAACAACAACACGATAGCCTTCCTGTTCAAGATAACTTTTGAGAAGGGAGACCATGCGTTTTTCGTCGTCTACAATCAGAATGGTTTGCGGCATAGTTGAATTATCCCATAAACGTCGTGAAGAAATTGTGTGGATTAAAAACACCCGCCTCTTTCAAGACGGGTGCTGATTTGGCGTTACAAGCCTGAGATTACGCCTCGTCTTTTTTCTCTTCGACCTCCGGTTCAACCGGGGCAGCAGGCTCTTGGTTGGCATTAACGTTCACCACCCGCCAACCACTGCGTCTGACAAAGGTATAGCCAAGCCAGACCAGCCCGCCCAACACAGCCAGATGCAGCAGACCGAACAATGGCGAGAAGAAAGAAAAGCCACCATGTCCGCGAGAGTTGCCGCGCCCATGATCGAAATCATGCCCATGGGAGCCGTCTCGTTGACCGTTGTCATCGGAGCCGCGCTTGTGTGCAATCATGGCAGATATATCTTCCACCGAAAGATTCGCGCCTTGCATCACACCGACGCGGAACCCTGCAAAACCGACCCCTGCCAAAACCGCCAGGGTGAGAAAAACGGCGACTACTCGCCAAATCCATTTTGTATTTTTCATGTTTACCTCCATTTGTAAACGTATGTTCATTTTCCCATGCAGGTATTTCAAAGGAGTGGAGGAATTGTGTGGAAGTTGTGGGGAGGGATAAAAATAGACCACGCCTCAGGCGTGGTCTATTGCGTACTTATCCTTTATCCAACATCATGCTGGCTTCTTCATTCAGCCAACGTCGACCGTCGCGGGCGAGCAGGTCGTAGCCTTCAGGTGGACCCCAGCTGCCGGGTTTGTAAACAGATAACGGCGGAGTCTGATGCGTTTCCCAGGTCTGGAGGATGGGATCAATCAACGACCAGGCGGTTTCCACTTCATCGGCGCGGGTGAAGAGCGAGGCGTCGCCTTGCAGGGCATCCAGCAAAAGGCGTTCGTAAGATTCGGGGATGGATGATTTGCCAAAGGCATCATCATAGTGGAATTCCATATCCACCGAGCGGGTTTCGTTGACCGTATCGGGAGCCTTTGCCTCAAAACGCAAGTGGACGCCTTCATCAGGCTGGAGGTAGAGCACAAGCATGTTCGGCTTCATGGTTTGCATGGGGAACATGGTGGTCGGCGGCTCTTTAAATTGGATGATGATCTGGGTTTGCTTTTCGGCGAGGTTCTTGCCCGAACGCAGATAGAACGGCACGCCCTTCCAGCGCCAGTTGTTGATGAATAGACGCAACGCCGCATAGGTAGGCGTAGTGGACTTGGGGTTGACCTTCTCTTCGTTTTTATAACCCTTGTATTGTGCCCGCACCGTATTGGCTGCCACCTGTTCGGGCGTCATCGGTTGGATAGCGCTTAGGACTTTGACCTTCTCATTGCGCAAATGACTGGCACTAAATGAAGCAGGCGGCTCCATGGCGACGAGGGTCATGATTTGCAAGAGATGGTTCTGAACCATATCACGCAATACGCCGACACCGTCATAAAAACCGGCGCGATGTTCCAAACCGACTTTTTCAGATACGGTGATTTGCACGTGATCGATATAGTTGCGATTCCAGATCGGTTCGAAGATGGTATTGGCAAAACGTGTGAAGAGAATGTTCTGCACAGTTTCTTTGCCGAGATAATGGTCGATGCGATAGATTTGGTTTTCGTGCAACGCCTTGTGGACTTGCTTGTTCAACTCCACGGCAGATGCGAGGTCGGTGCCAAAGGGCTTTTCGAGGACCACACGCCTCCAACTGCCGTTCTCATGCAGTTGACCGGTGGCGTTGAGGTTGTCAATAATGGTGGGGAAGAGCGTGGGCGGCAGAGCCATATAAAAGAGGCGATTGGCTTCGCCTTCTTCTGAGGCGGTCAGCGCATCGGCAAGTTTTTGAAAGTCGTTTGCTTCGGTATATTTGCCTGCCAGATAATGCAAATTGGGCGCAAAGACATTCCACTCTTCATCAGTGAACTCGTACCCGGCAAATTCTTTTATTCCTTTATAAAGATGTTCGCGGAATTGTTCATCGGTAAAAGCAGTTCCGCCGAAGCCGTAGATTTGAAATTTCTTCGGGGTGCGTCGTTTGCGAAAGAGATTGAACAGCGAAGGGATGAGCTTGCGCTGGGTCAGGTCGCCTGATGCACCAAAGATGATGATCGTCGTCAATAAACCGTTGTAAAGTGGAGTGTTCATAATAAATAGACCATTGACGATGGACGATAGACGATGGAAAAAAGATCCATGGTCAATGGTCTATCGTCCATTGTCTGCTATTCGGCTTTCTTCATGGCATGTCCGCCAAACTGGTTACGTAAGGCGGCGAGCATGCGGGCGGGGTAGTTCTCTTCGTCGCGGCTGGCGAAGCGCATTTGCAAGGCGAGAGTGATGACCGGGGCTGGCACATCGAGATCAATGGATTCGAAAACGGTCCAGCGACCTTCACCAGAGTCTGCGACCCAAGGCTTGATGTCTGTGAGTTCGGTGTCTTCGTCGAGAGCATTGGCGGCGAGGTCGAGCAGCCACGAGCGGACAACGCTGCCGTGTTGCCAGATATGCGAAACCTGCGAAAGGTCGAGCCCGAATTCCTTCTTGCCTTTCAAGATGCCAAATCCTTCAGCAAAGGCTTGCATCATGCCGTATTCAATGCCGTTGTGAACCATCTTCACGTAGTGACCGGCTCCATGCGGACCGACACGACCCCAACCGAGTTCTTTTCCAGGAGCGAGGGTTTCGAAGATGGGATTCAATTTCTTGGTCACTTCTTCTTTGCCGCCGATCATGAGGCTGTAGCCTTCGGTGAGACCCCAAATGCCGCCGCTGGTGCCGCAGTCAACAAAGTCTATGCCTTTGGCTGCGAGCATTTCAGCGTGCTTGATGGTGTCTTTGTAGTTCGAGTTGCCGCCGTCAATGATGATGTCGCCGGGTTTCAACAAAGCGGCGACCTTCTCGATGGTTTCGGTGGTGGTAGCACCAGCTGGAACCATGACCCAAACTGCCTTCGGAGACGAGGTGAGCTTACCGACAGCTTCTTCCACTGAGTATGCGCCTTCAATGCCTTCTTTGACGGCGCCATCTACAGTTTCTTTTGTGCGGGCATACCCAATGACACGATGTCCGCCTTTGGTGAGGCGCTTTGCCATATTCAATCCCATTTTTCCTAAACCGATCAGTGCTAATTCCATTTTATTGCTCCTTTGATTTTCGTCATTGCGAGAGCGATGCTCTTGCGAAGCAGCCCGAAGCAATCTCATAACTAAGTCTGGGATTGCTTCGTCGCAAAGAGCAAAAGCGCTCCTCGCAATGACGGATTATTATCTATAAAAATTTACCTGCCGCTTCATCGATCATCCAAACCAGATTTCCATGAACAGGTTGAATTCTCTGAGCAGGGTATAACTCCAAATTTCGTTCCCCATGTATGACGTTGCGTAAGGTCTCTGCCTTGCCTGCGCCGGTGACCAAAAACCAAATCTCTCTGGCGTGATTGAACACCTTGGGCGTTAGAGAGACACGGTTGGCGGGGCGGTCTTGATAATGGGCAGTGACGGCAATGGTGGATGTTTCAATATCAACTTGTGAGCCGGGGAAGAGGGATGCGGTGTGACCGTCATCGCCCATGCCGAGCAGGACCAGGTCAAAACGCGGGAAGTCGAACGGCGCGTCAGCGAATCCGCTTAGGGTGTGGGCGTAGGCTTGGGCGGCTGAAGCAGGCTCAAGTTCCGATTCGACGCGGTGAATGTTTGTCGTCCCAATTTTGTCGAAAAAGATTCCACGCATCACGCCGTAGGTATTGCCGGGGTCATCCACGGGCACACAGCGTTCGTCTCCCCAAAAAAAGTGTATACGCATCCAATCTATTTTTTCATTTGCAAGTCGTGCATATAATTTCATGGGTGTGCTGCCGCCCGAGAGTGAGACGAGAAAACGTCCGCGCTCGCGAATGGCTTGCTGAGCAATTTCAACGAATTTGCTGCATGCTGAGTCACTTAATTCATCTGGTGTGAAGTATGTTTGGATTGTTGTTTGCATATTAGGCTATTTGAGCACGAAATAAAAAAGCACATAATTTTCCATGCCTTTGGGGTCTTTCATAGCATGGACGAAAAAGTTTACGCCATATTGCGGGGTAAACTTTTGGTTCAAGTTTTTCATCCACCCGGCAAGTGTATTCTGCATTACTTGGGGAGTATGCATGGTGGAACTGTGTAACTGGGCAGAGATGTCAACTTTTACATCTTTTCCTAATTGCGCAACCAGGCTCGCAAAAACTGCATCTTTGGCAGCAAGCCGATCTGAGAACATACGTGTAAAACCGACCAATTCATTCTGCGGGATCGCAGCGGGAGTAAATGTCATAATAAATAGCTGGCTGACTATTGCCATGATCGCCTCTCTCTCTATTTTTTTTCTTTGCGATTTTACACCGAATGAAATAGAATCAGGGGCATGATTATCAATTTGAAAAAACTGCAAGCGCTTCGCACGCGGACCTTCAACCTGCCTCCACAAAAACGAGTTTCGACTCCCGCTGCAGCTTTGAGCTTCGTCAACAAGCGCGGCTTTACTTATTTCTGGCCCATCAAAGGCATTGACCTGCCTTCGTTGTGGACAGCAGTTGCGGGCGATAGACCTGTGGCAGACAAGCACGATGACCCAGGTCACATTACATGGGGTTGGAAAGATAACGCGCTCGATAAAAAGATCTGGTACTACGGAAAAATTCTACGCGGCAAAGCGACCATGATCTCGTTGGAGATCGCGCCTTATTTTTATGCCTTGTCTGAAAATTATGGCTCGCCTGAAGAAGATTATCTGATCGCTTATGAAGAAGGGCGTTTGCCACAATCTGCGAAACAAGTATATGAAGCCTTGCTCGATAAAGGTGCCATGAATACATTGGATTTGCGCAAAGAGGCGAAGTTATCCAACGCCAAAGATTCGGAATTCAATAAGGCATTGGAATATTTACAACGTGATTTCAAAATATTGCCCGTGGGTGTGGCGCAGGCAGGTGCATGGAAGTATTCGCACATCTACGCGATCACGACCAGTCATTTCCCTGAGCTTGCGGAGCAGGCACGAAAAATTACTGAATCACAGGCGCGGGCAAAGCTCTTGGAGTTGTACTTTGATATGGTTGGCGCGGCGCAAATGCGCGATGTGCAGAAGTTATTTGGATGGGGGAATGAGGTGGTGAAGAAGGCTGTGGGGAAGTTGCTGGAAAATGGAAAGTTGATTTTGACAGAACATCCCAAGCATACAGGGGAGTGGCTGGTGGTGAAAGAAGCCTTATAGCAGATCTCGGAGGTTTGAAAAGCCTCCGAGGTCTTTTTTAGTTCACTGAAATAACCACATTACCTGTATTTTTTCCCGATTCATAATACCGATGCGCTTCGGCGGTTTCTTCCAGTGAAAATTGTTTATCAATCACTGTTTTGAATTTGCCTGCTTCCACAAGTTCTTTGATGAAATTGAGGTCATCAAGAGTTTCAGAAGACAAAACACAGATCACCTTTTTACCCGTTGACTTGGACGTCTGCA
>JBDKJK010000142.1:0-8115 GCA_039796675.1 Chloroflexota bacterium | reverse complement strand
AATTTCAAGGGAAGGCTTCGCCGCCGCAAAAGACCCCGGAGTTGCACTTGCCTACATGGCAGCTTTTATCTCCCGTGGTGACCTTGCCATTGTGGGCACGTTCTTTACCTTGTGGGTTGTCACTTATGGGACGGTAGAAAAAGGCATGACTACTGCCGATGCATTATCAACAGCAGGCATCATTATCGGCGTCTCGCAGACCATGGCTCTCATCACCGCGCCGATCTTCGGCATGTTATCCGACAAGATGAATCGCGCCAATGCGGTCATCCTTGCTGTTGCATTGGCTTCGTTTGGATATGGTTCCACCATCTTTGTCTCAGACCCCACCAGCCCGGCGGTCTTTGTTGTCGCGGCGCTCATTGGTATCGGTGAGATCTGCGGCGTCATCGCCAGCGGCGTACTCATTGCGCAACAAGCCCCACGCGATATCCGTGGATCGGTCATTGGCATCTTTAGTCTGTGCGGCACGTTTGGTATTATGACTGCCACCGGCATTGGCGGTCAACTTTTCGATAACTGGCTGCCACAAGGTCCGTTCGTGTTGTTCAGCGCATTGGGGTGGGTAGTTGTCGTCGTTGGGCTTCTCATTCGAAAACGCATTGTCCCCAAGAATGAAGGCGCGGGTATGTCTGTTGGGCATTAAATCAAAACCTCCCAAGTTTTACACTTGGGAGGTTTTTTGTTACTAACTCACACTTCCTCAATATATTCAAGTAATACCCCGCCCGTATCTTTTGGGTCAAAATACACCATTTTCTGATGCGGCATGGTGATGATCCCATTCGGTGTCACATGCCCAGGGCGGATTCCTTTGGCTGCCATCTCATTCACGGCAGATTCGATATCGTCCACGGTGAAGCAAATGTGATTAATGCCAACCCCAGAGTTGAAGAGAATTTCTTTGAAATGCTCCGAGATCGGCTCGATCAGTTCGAAGGTCAAGCCGTCAGCGTGGAAGAAGGCGAAACGAGAGTCAGCGGGCAGGTCGAAGGGCGGAACGATGCGGATGTCTTCATCACCCAAGCCGAACAGGCGTTGAAAATCCGCGACCGATTGCTTCAAGTCGCGGACGATGTATCCGATGTGGCGGAAGGAGCGTTTCATATGAAAAAAGAAGAAAGAGGAAAGAAGATGGCGTTCTTTCTTCTTTCCTCTTTTGTTGATTACATTTTAGTGCTTGCGTAAAAGTGACCCACACCCATACACCTTCTCGGTAATTCCATTATCGCGCAGAGCCATCCAATACGTGGCGGCGTTGATTGCGATGACGGGCTTGCCGAGCCAGCGTTCGGCTTCGTCGGCGAGATTGACCATACTAAGGTTGGTTCCTACTTGGACGAGCGCATCAGCGTCTTTATTGACTTCAATTAGCGCATTCCGCAATTCATCTTGCGAGACGTTTGCAATCGCAATCGCTGTTGGGCAACGCAGACCTTTAAGGGCGGTCACTTCAAACCCCAAATCATTAAAGAAGCGTTTGACGTTTTTATCGCCAATGGGCTGATACGGAGTGACCACGCCGATCTTTTTTGCGCCAAATAATTTCAACGCGCGTTCGCAGGCTTCAGCGCCGGTTGCCACTTTGAGTCCACCCGCCCAATCAGAAATCATCTTTGTGAACTTGCGGTTGCCTTCCACACCATCCCAAAAGGTTTCGGCGCTCATGCCCATCACCATATAATCAGGTTCGGCAGTGACCACGCGCTCAACCGCGTATTGGATCTCCACGCGGATCTGTTGCAGCAAATTCTCAAATGCCTCATCGCTGCTTAAGTTCTGGTCGCGGATGTGAATGCGCGAAATGTGCGGCGTAACGCCGGGCACGGTCATGCGGTAGAACTCAGGTTCCACGATGGTGTTCGTGCTGGGGATGATGACGCCGAATTTTTTTCTGTAGCCAAGTTGGTCTGTCATTTTGCCTCCAAAATTGGATGATTTTTATCTTGACCAAAAATATCAAATGTTATAACATTATAACATTCTGGAGAGAGATGTCAATTATCCGCAAAGGCTATGCCGAAACATCTGAAGGGCAAGTCCACTATCGTGAGGTAAAACGCGTTTCTGGCACGCCGCTTGTCTTGCTTCATCAAACCGCCAGTTCGGGGATGATGTTCGAGCCGCTGATGACTCTCCTCTCAGACTCGTTCCACACTCTAGCATTAGACACCCCCGGATTCGGCGCTTCTTTCCAACCTCCCAGCGGATTCAGCATCCGATTTATTTCAGACTCTCTTTATGCCGCTCTGCACCAACTTGGTGTGGAGTCTTGTTTTATATTCGGGCATCACACCGGTTCTGCCATTGCTGTGCAGATGCTGTACGACCATCCCAACTTTATTAAGAAGATGGTCTTATCGGGTCCGCCCTTATTAAACGAAGCGCAAGTGAATGCGCTAAAAGCCAGCCTCAAACCATTTGCATTAACAGAAGATGGCTCGCATCTCACCCAAGTCTGGGAGCGAATTCGGAAACGAGATTCAGCCCTCTCGTTGGAAACGGTTCATAGAGAAGTCCTGCTCACACAGTCTGCGAGAGAGGCGGCGCAGCGGGCGTATCAGGCTGTGTTCGAACAGCCATTCGCGGAGCAGTTATCGGCACTTGAGATCCCCATTCTTGTGATGGCGGGGGAACATGACACCTTGCGAGCGAGCCTCGAACCTGCATTTTCCATCTTGAAGAATGGTGCAATAAAAATGATCCCAAACGAAGGTCCCTACATCTGCGACCAAAATCCGCAAGCAGTGGCAGATGTGTTGCGTGAGTTTTTGAGGAGATGACCATGGAGCAAAAGGTTGATCGTCAACAGATCGAGATTCGTCGCAAACTGCGTATGCAGTTGGTAGATCGTTTGGTGGGCTGGTTCACCATGTTCTGCTATTTTTTTCCGATCATTGGGCGTTTCTTGAATGCACAAGGCAGAACCAACTTTGATGAAGGCTTGATGCAAACATTCAGCAATCTGTTTTGGATCATGATCTTCCTGCATTCGATCGCAGCATTTTATTTATACGGCATTCCTCTTTTTAAGAAAAACCTGCGGATTGTTAATTTGTACCTGGGCATTGCCATTCTGGCACTGATCTTCATTGATCGTTCGATCTCGCGTTTTGAACAGGCAGAGCAGATCGTGGCAACGCTGATCATGATTCCGGCAGTTTTGCATTCATTGATCGGTGTGCGTTTGATCTTGCAGCGAATATTCCGTAAACAGTGGGATGCGCCCATCCCGTTCTATACAGGCGGAAATATTTCGCGCAATGTTTAAGGGTATTTGTCCCATTCGGGACTGACCAATTTCACCAGAGGAGAGTGTACGATGAGTAAGCAGAATTTAGCACGTTGGAATCGCTGGCTTGGTTGGGCTTTTGTAGTGGTGACGCTTATTTCGGTCATTACGGTTTATCCGCGCGGCAACCCGATTGTGCCGCTTGACCAAAGCGGAGCTTTATACCAGACCTTGAACTTTGCTTTGATTCCGTTACTGGCATTGGTTCACTTCGGTTTGACGTTGTACCTGTTTGGCTTTCCGCGCGGCGGCGGAGCAAAAGCCTGGCATGTGTACATTGGCTACATCACGTTTTTGGTGATGTTCGGCAGCCAGTCATTGATCGGTCCTGATGGTCCCATTCAACCCTGGTTCGATTATGGCAATATCCTCATGTACATTTTGATTGTCATTCATGTGTATATGGGCTTCCAGAATTGGCGTGCCCGCCAGGCTGGTACAGATACCATGGCTGCAATTCAGCGCGGCGCGAAGGCGTAATTCATCATAAGACCTGACAGGTTCTTGAAACTTGTCAGGTCTTTATTAAGGAATGGTCTCATGCAAAACATTATTTTTGTAGTGGTAGGTTTTATTCAATTAGGCATTGCCATTTACGGAACGATGCAAATGCGCAAGCATTTCAATTGGTACGCTCTCTTGGTTTTGATCGTTGTGTATGGCTTGGCGTACGATAATTTTGTCATTGGGCTGGGCGCAACTATTGGAGAAGGTGATCTACTTAAGTCGCTTAATGTTCCGCGTTTCTGGGTTCATGCGCTCTTCACTCCGGCAATGATGGTTGCCTCTTTTGGCGCGCTGCGTATGACGGGCTCCAATTTTGCGCAAAGTAAAGCCTGGCATATTATTATTTGTACGTTGGCGACGGTCTTGATCGCATTGGGCAGCTATATCGACATTCTCAATCTTGATCTGTTCTTCAACCCCAATGGTGTGGTTGCAAGATATAGCAATGGGTTCGAATTCATGAAAGGACCGCCCATCCCTGCTGTATTGACCATTATTGTGGTTGTTATTTTTGGTGTTGTGATATGGCGCAATATCAAGTGGCCCTGGTTGTTTGTTGGCGCTTTGTTAATGTTCATTGCTGCGCCGATGGCAAGCATTCCGATCATGCAAAATGTTGGCGAAATTGCTTTTGCAGCCGGGTTGGTGACAACACAGATCCGTGCCGCGCGAGGGAAGTAACGACCGCAGACGATAGACCGCCGACCATACTTGCACGGTCAACGGTCGGCGGTCTAAAAAGGAATTGCACATGGAAACATACACATTAGGACTTGCGCTCGAAGATTTTATCCCCGTTCTCTTCTCGTCCATTGGACTGTATTTTGTCAGCCGCATGGTCAAGAATGTAGATGCTCGTCTGGGCCAAATGGCGACCATCGGTTTCATTTTGGTCAGCGTTGGCGGTTTTCTCAAAGCGATATGGAAATTGACCATGGCGACAACCGAGACACGGGTCAATATTGCCTGGTTTGATAAGGGCATGTTCATGTGGATGTCGGTTGGGTTTACGCTACTGGCATTTGCTTTGTGGTTTATGAGTGAGATCCGCAGTGGGAAGCGCCAGCCAAATCGCATTTGGCTGGGTCCCGCCATCGTTGTAGGATGTAGCCTGGTCGCGATTTTATTTACCGGCTTCCCCGATTTAACCGTCAATACTTGGCGATTTATTTTGCTGGGTGTGATGACGATTGGTAACGTGGTCATGGTGGTGTTATTGATTCAACAGGCACGTTATAACAATCTCAACAAAATGGCATGGCTCTTCCTCGCCAATATCGTGATCGTCTTTGTGTTGAGTGGGCTCGCCCGTATGCCTGAACAATCTATTCCCTTGCAGTGGACGGAACAACTGCTCAATACGTTTGGGCAAGGTGCATTCGCGTATGCGGCGTGGACACTGGCGGGAGTGGTTGGCGGCGCAAAGGCATAATACAGGACGATAGACCGTAGACGATAGACCATGGTCAACCGTCGGCGGTCAAACCAAAGGACTTCATGAACGATTTGCAATCGAACTACAAAGGCGTCTTCGACGGACACCTCGGATTCGGAAAACGCCCCGCGCTCCTGATCGTAGACTTTATCAATGCCTACGTGACGGAAGGTGCGCCTCTTTTCGCGCCCGATGTTGTTACCGCCGTCGACGAAACGATACCACTCCTCAGCCTTGCCCGTGAAAAAAATATCCCTGTGCTGTATACGAAGGTTTTATATAACAAGAACTTCCGTGACGGCGGCATCTTTATTCAAAAAGTGCCTGTGCTCAAAACGATGGTCGAAGGTGAGCCATTGGCGGAGATTGTCCCTCAACTCACGCCAGTTGAGAGCGACATCATCATCGTCAAGCAATACGCATCTGCATTCTTCGGCACATCCCTCGCCGCCACCCTCACCTCCCTCGGCGTGGACACGATTCTCTTAACTGGCTGCTCCACCTCTGGCTGTATTCGCGCCTCTGCGGTGGACGGAATGCAATACGGCTTCCGCGTCATCGTCCCGCGCGAATGTGTGGCAGACAGGCATGCGGGTCCGCATGAGGCGAATCTGTTTGATATCAATAGTAAGTATGGGGATGTGGTGTTGAAGAGTGAAGTGATGGAGTATTTGAGGAGCTTTTAGAACGCAGATGATGGACGATTGACCACAGTCTGTCTTCCATCGTCAATGGTCTATTGTCTATCGTCTCAATTATGCCTCCCATCTTCTCTCCCTTCTGGTCATTCACCAACTCTGCAATGGATTACTTCCTTTTTGCATTGATCGGCTTTGGGTTGTTTCTATTTGTTACCTTGCAGATCAACAAACAAAGCATTCGCGGATACAGTCCGCGCCTCGCGTGGATTCGCGGCGGGTTGTACTTTACCAGCGGATTCATCCTCAGCATTCTGACGGGTGTTTTGCCTGCACTGGTTAGCAAGCCGATTGCAACCCGTGAACAGGTATCAAATCTTTATTGGTGGCTGTTTACGTTGTTGTGCGTTGGCGTGATCTATTTTGCATATTTCTATTTATGGGTCAAAGGCACACTCACACATGGACGTCAACTGCATGTGCCGCAGATTTTGTTCTTCGGCTTGTTCTGGGGGCTGGGTGAAGGGCAGGTGCTTCTCTCCGCTTGGGCAGTGACCGAGAAATTTATCGGCAATGTTTGGCTCACGGCACTTGTCACATTTCTTATCGTCGGCACATTCAAGGGACTGTGGCAAAGCCAATACTGGGATATCCACGTCGCGCCTGAGCACAATATCCCTGAATGGAATTTGAAGAAAGTGTTATTGGGTCACATCCCGAATTTAATTTGTACACTCTCGTATCTCGCCATTTTTGGCAATGCCTTGATCTTTTTGCTTTTACAAACCGCAGGGTTGATGTATATGACGTATCGAATGCGCTTCCCTGCATGGAACGACGATTGACCATAGACGATTGACCACAGACAGACCTGCTTGTCTATCGTCCATGGTCGATGGTCCATGGTCGATGGTCAATCGTCAAATAGACCAACAACATTTTACAACTCACAAGGAACCTCAATGAAAGCCCTCCAAGGAATTCGAATTCTCGACCTCACTCACATGCTCAGTGGACCCTACATGGGCATGATGCTCGCTGACCTCGGCGCAGAAACCATCAAAGTGGAGCCGCCCGTCACAGGCGAAGGCACGCGCCGATTGTTGGAAAAAGACCCGAAGAACAGCCTCAATGGTTTCGGCGCGTATTACATGACTCTCAACCGCAATAAGAAAAGCATCACCCTCGACCTCAAATCTGAAAAAGGGTTGCAGGTCTTTTACGAACTTGTTAAAACAGCGGATATGGTTCTTAGCAATTTCAGCGCTGGCGTCACTGCCCGCCTCAAAGTGGACTATGACCATCTTGCGCAGATCAATCCGCGTATCATCACTTGCACCGTCACTGGCTTTGGTGAAACGGGTCCCAACAAAGACCGCACCGCCTTCGACATGGTCGCGCAAGCCATGGGCGGCGGGATGAGTATCACAGGTCAACCTGGCAACCCGCCGACTCGTTCTGGCATTCCCATCGGCGATCTCGGCGGCGGTCTGATGGGCGTTATCGGTGTGCTTGCAGCGTTGCAGGCACGTAACACCACGGGGCGCGGTCAACACGTGGACATTTCCATGCTCGACGCGCAGATCAGTCTGCTCAACTACATGGCGACCATGCACTTCCTCTCGGACGAAATTCCCGACAAACTTGGCAACGGTCATTTTGTGCATGTGCCTTACGATACCTTCCAATGCTCCGACGGTTACATCATCATCGCGGTCATCACCGATAATTTTTGGGTGGCACTCATGGAAGTGGTGGACGCGCCTGAACTCAACACCGATGAGAACAAGGGTCAGCCTGGGCGTTGGAAGAATCAAAAGCAGATCAATCAACGTCTCAACGAGATTCTTTCGACCAACACGCAAAAGCATTGGCTCGACAAAATGCAAGCCAAGCGCATTCCCTGTGCGCCCGTCAACAACATCGCCCAAGCCCTGCGCGACGAGCAGATTCTCTCACGCAACATGGTCATCGAAGTCGAACATCCGCTTGGCGGTACAGCCAAAATGCCAGGCAACCCCGTCAAACTCTCCGACACCTACGAAGATACCTACTCGCCTCCGCCCACACTCGGTCAACACAATGATGAAGTCTATGCGTCGCTGGGGATGACGGCAAATGATTTAAAAGCCTTGCATGAGTCTGGTGTGATATAACAAAAGAAAGAGGAAAGAAGAAAGAAATTCGGATGTGAATTCTTTCCTCTTTCTTCTTTTGCCTCTCAAACCTTTTTCTACACTCAA
>JBDKJK010000141.1:0-2861 GCA_039796675.1 Chloroflexota bacterium | reverse complement strand
CTTTTTTGTAGGCAAACCAGGTGAAGATCACCAGCCCCACAATAATGAACGGGTAGGCATATATGCTTGCTTGAAAGAAATAATATTCAAAATCCTTTTCCTTTGGCGGATAAGACATCATTGAGCAAAGTACCAAACTCGCCCAAGGCAAAAGGGACCCAAGGGCAAGGATATTTGAGACGGTGATCCAGGTCGCGAGAATGATACGGGAAGTGGATTTTGGAGCAGGCTTTAACTCGTCAGATGTGGGCATAAGTACCTCGTAATCATAAGCTTATCTAATAATACATGACAATGATATATTTTTCTTACTTTCTGTTATCCTTTTCTCCTATGAATTTCTCCCTCATTACCCAAGACCTTTTTATCGGCACCACGCCCCATAAAAAGGATTATGACCAACTACGCGGACTCGGCATTCGCCTGGTCATTAACATGCGCTTCGAGCGGATGCCCCACCGAGACCCGCATCCGACTCCCATGGAGCGGCTCTGGCTGCCAACCTTTGATACGCCGCTGATTCCGATTCCAATCAAGCCGCTTGTGCGCGGAGCAAAAGCGGCACTGAACGTCATTCAGAACGGCGGCAAAGTCTATGCTCATTGTGCCTATGGCGCGCATCGCGGCGTGACGATGGGAGCCTGCATCCTGATCGCGCAGGGCATGGACCCTCTCGCTGCGATGGAGTTGATCAAGTCCAAGCGTCCGCAAGCCGACCCAGATGCGTTTTATATCCGTCCGCGCATTTTGAAATTTGCCGAAGTATGGACTTCACGGTTGCCCTTTTTATAAAACAAAAGGACAGGGGCGAGCCCTGTCCCTACATGATTGGATCATGAAACGCTATACGATTATTTTTTTATTGGTTCTTCTCATTGCCTGCACCCCTCAACCCACTCCGCCTGAGGCTCCGCCGCAAACGGAAACGCCTGCCCGAGTCATTCCCACACCGAGGTACGACGTCACTTCGCAGAGTCAGCCCACGGTCACGGCAGAGGCGACGCGGATAAAGCAGGCAACGTCCACACCGATGGTTGAGTCCACAGCGGTGATAGAGTCCGCAACGGTTACAGTGACAGCGGATGATAATGTGTGGATGAATCTCCCGGTCCAGCCGGAGCCGGGAACGAATCTGCGTGCCATTTACGAACGCGGACTTGCCCTCGGCAACAATCCCAATGCCTTTTCCATCTTTGGTGATTGTCAGGCACGCCCTGAAGAATTTTTTGGTTTGTACGAAACCGATGCAGACCTGGTGGCGAGCCTTGCGCCTGAACTGCAAGAGACCGTGGCGAATTTCAACGGCTCGTTCAACCGCGAAAGTTCCACGGCACAAGATGGCACCACGCCCGGCTCCTTGTTGTGGGATCAGTGGCATCGCGGCGAATATGGCTGTCAATTTGGTGAAACGCCTGTCGATTGCGAGTTGCGCACCCATCGCCCATCCTTCGTCATCATTCAGATTGGTTCGCATTTTGAATCACGCAACACAGAATACTTGCGGCGAGTGATTGATCAATTGCTGGCTCAAGGTGTGATTCCCATCCTTGCCACCAAAGCGGATAATCGTGAAAAAGATTTTCGCATCAATCGCGATATGGCATTGCTCTCGGCTGAATATGATCTGCCTTTGTGGAATTTCTGGGCGGCAGTTTCAGATCTGCCCAATCGCGGATTATTCACGCGCAAAGACCGTCCGCTGCAAGGAGATATTTATCTGACGGATGATGCCAAAGTCATCCACCGTGAAACCGGTTTGGATGCACTCAACGTCGTCTGGCGTATGGCAACGGGGAATTAAAATGTAGGGGCGACCTTTACGGTCGCCCTTTACGGTCGCCCTGACGTTATAAAAGGGATGCCCGCAAGGGGCATCCCTACAATTAACCTTTCAACGGCGGCGCATCTTTATCGTACACAAAGACCTGCACATCCATACCGTCTGAATTCAACATATCAATTGCAGGCTGAAAGGTGGCATCTTTTATTTTCTGCATATCGCCTGCGGGGGCAAGCACGGTCAAACGCGCTTCTTCATCCGACATCTTCGTGGCTTTGATCTCTGCACTGGCACATGCGGCGGCTACGAGATCGGTCATTTTCTTGATGGCATCGTCAATGGACATGGTCAGCTCCTTTGATAAAAATTATAAACGAACGCATTCATGCGTCAGATTACGATTGCGTTAAGGGGGACGCCTAAAAGTACTACCCCGCGCTCATCTTTGCCACGGTCACCCCTTCGCCGCCTTCAGTGTGCCCGCCTTCTTCAAACGACTTCACATACGTATGCCCCTTCAACGCCTCACGCACAGCCTGGCGCAGCTTGCCAGTCCCTTTGCCGTGAATAATGCGCACCCAAGGTAAACCCGAAAGATACGCCTGCTCCAGATAACGTTCCATCTTATCCAAAGCATCTTCAGACATGAGTCCGCGCAAGTCCACTTCCATGCCCGGCGAGGGTTTCACGTTTAAAGTTGAAGGTTGCAGGTTGCCCGACTTTCTACTCTCAGGTTTTAACTTTTGACCTTCAACCTGCAACTTGCCAACTCGCACTAAATCTGACATCTTCGCCCGCACACGGATCGTCCCGATTTGAACCTCCGCATCCGACTCACCCAAAGCGGTTACTACACCCTCGGCATTCAAGCTGCTGACAGTGACCTTCTCGCCTAACTTCAATCCTTGGTTGCTGACTGCTGAAAGCTGATCGCTTTTACGTTCCACCGGCGCTTCCACTTTCTCTTCCAGCTTCTCGATCTTCTCTTCAATCGCGCGGATGGCAGTTAGTGGCTGGCTGGCTTTCTTCAACTGAGACTTCAACGAGTCGATGTTGCGTTTGAGCAGCGCCACCTCGAGTT
>JBDKJK010000140.1:0-9694 GCA_039796675.1 Chloroflexota bacterium | reverse complement strand
CGAGATCGCTCTGCCACTTAGAAGCGGTTCCGAGATCATTGGCGCACTTGATGTACAAAGTAAGCTTGCCAATGCATTCACTGAGGAAGATGTCAATATCCTTTCCGTCCTTGCAGACCAGGTCAGCATTGCTATTCAGAACGCCCGCTCCTTCCAGCAAAGCCTTGAAGCCCTTCAACAAGCCCAACGCACGGCAACACAATTAAGTGAACAGCAATGGAACCAATTTCAAAAGCAACAAGCGCAAACAGGATATTACTTTGACGGTGTCAATACACATCAGGGAAAGCCCAAACAACCTACACCACTTAATAACCTGTCAATTCCGATCATGCTGCGCGGTGTTCAGATCGGCAGTCTTAAATTAAGCACCTCAGACCCAACCCGAAAATGGGATGCGAACGAGATTGCTATGGTACAAGCAACTGCTGAACGTACCGCTTTGGCAATTGAAACCGCCCGTCTGCTTCAGGATGCACAAAAACGCGCCTCAAAAGAACGCGCTATTGGGCAGATATCTGCCAAGATCGGCAGCCTGGTGAATATCGACAATATCGTTCAAACCACCATCCAGGAACTGGGCGAAACATTATCCGGCACCGACATTGCCATTCAATTTACTTCAGGACAGTCCAGGCAGAACACCTAAGTGCCAGGAGACAAGATGATAAACAGGATCATAAATCTATTTAGAAGCGAAGATGACAACGACCCATCCTTCATTCGGCTGGTGCGGAATATATTGATCTTTGTATTGGTCACAAATCTTGGAATTCTGCCATTGGTTACAGGTATTACCGGGGAGGCGGGGCGCAATGTCACAGCGTTCATTGCGATCTCAATTCTCATCATACTTGACGGTATTTCTCTTGCATATGCGGCACGGAGAAATATCCTACCAGCTAAATTAGTTGTACCTTTTGGGCTAATGACCGCAATTGCAGTCATTAGCAATGCTTCAAGCGGCTTGCGCAATACTTCATTTTTTGCCATGCCTGTGGTTCTAGTCATATCTGCCATTCTATTGGGCAGGCGCTCTCTGTTCGTAATCACACCGGTTGCAATACTCATCGCTATTGCAACTGCCATAACCGATATCAACATATCAAGAATCCCAGAAGTGATTGGAGTCGATGATGCAATCATCGTTCCTGTCCTTCTGTCTGCAACCGCAGGTATTACACATTTATTGATCAGTCGCCTTAATGAAAGCACAATTCGGGCACAGCAAAGCGAAGCAGCTCAAAAGTTGGAAAATGCCGAATTGATCGCCCTGCGCTCCAGCCTTGAAGAAAGAGTACACCAAAGAACTATCGAACTCGAAACAGTAAATCAGATTACCGAAAAACGAGCGCGCCAATTTCAGGCAGTTACAAAAGTGATGAACGTCGTCTCGTCCATTCAGTCGCTCGATGAACTCCTGCCGCTCATTACCCAAGTGATCAGCGAACAATTCAACGTATATCACACCGGCGTTTTTCTACTGGATGCCAAACGAGAGTTCGCGGTTCTACGCGCAGCAAACAGCGAAGGCGGGCAGAGGATGTTGGCACGCAGACATACTCTTCTCATAGGACAAACCGGCATAGTCGGCTTCGTAACCGCAACAGGACAACCCCGCATCGCTCTTGACGTTGGAGCTGATTCTGTTTACTTTGACAATCCAGACCTTCCAGAAACCCGCTCTGAGATCGCCCTCCCCCTTCGATATGCAGGTGAGATTATTGGGGCACTCGATGTGCAAAGCACAGAAGCAAATGCGTTCTTATCTGATGACGTTGATGTGCTCACCACACTCGCAGACCAAGTGGCTGTTGCAATCAACAATGCCCTTACCCTAGCAGAAGCACAAAAAACCCTCTTAGAAGCCCAAAGCGCGATCGGACAGATTGCCCAAGAAGCCTGGCAGGTTCTACGCCCAACACAATTGGGTTTAGGTTTTTCCTATTCAGATACTGGTGTTAAACCTTTACAGAAACCGATCGAAAATCAACAAATCGCAGAGGCATTGAAGAAAGGCGAAACAATGCTCTCAGTAGAAGCAGACCAACGATCTCGACTTTCCGTCCCCATCCGTTTACGCGGGCAGATAATTGGTGTCATGCAGCTCAGTGCTCGTAAAGAGATAAAATTAACCGAAGACGACGCCGAGATCGCAGAAGCTGTTGCAGAACGTCTTTCGCTTGCCATCGAAACAGCGACATTACTGCAATCCACCCAGCACCGCGCTGATATAGAAAAATTAACGGCAGGTATTACCAGCAAGATCGGCTCGTCATCCCGCTTCGACACTATCCTTCAAACTGCCGCACAAGAATTGAGTCGCGCTCTCGGAGGCTCTGACGTGATCGTACAGATCGAACCGGCTGCCATGAAAATGTACACTTAAAACGAGACCCAATCCATGGATCAAACCACTCAGGCACTCTCACCCGAAACAAGCATTCCAGATGAGACTCAACACACGAGCATTGGCTTAAAGTTGACCCTCATCTCGGTTGGCTTGCTATTGTTTGCATTCATCGTTTTTGCGCTGATAAGCATCCGTATTGGTCAGGGAGCGCTATTAACAAGCTTGGAAGACTCACTGCTTACAGATACACTCGAAGCAAATGAGAGAATTCGTATTAAGCTCTTAGAAGTTCGAACCATTGCAAACGGGTTGGCAACCGCCGTTGAAACCGGAACGTTTGAAACAGCAGAATTACAAAACGTCATCCAAAATACCGTTTCAAGAAATGAGCAGGTATACGGCGCTACTGCCGGGTACGAACCCTATCAGTTCGATGCAGGTGTCTACTATTGGTCGCCATACTATAGCCGCTCCGTTGACAACACTCTGCAATATACTCAATTGGGTGATTTCGATTACTTCAACCAGGAGTGGTATTTCCTGCCAAAACGGCTTCAGTCTCCTACACTTTCACCTCCATACCGCAATGCAAGCCGTGGAAATGTTTGGATTGCAACCTGGAGCATCCCATTCTATGATGACGAAGGCGATTTTAAAGGTGTTGCAGCAGCAGATATAGAGTTCGCAAAGATTCAAGAAACATTTGTAAATATGCAAGTGGGTGAATCTGGGTATGCTTTTTTACTAGACTCAAGCGGCACGATTCTCGGGATTGGGCAAAAAGGAAACCAGTACACGCCCATGGTCGATTCCATGTTTGCTGTTGCGAACGACAATTTTGACCCGAACTGGCTCACCCTTATCTCAAATATGACGAATGAACAAACCGGTTTCATAGAATCAAATGACATTGAAGGCAACCCCATGTACATTTCCTATGCACCCGTAGGGTTAGATACAGGATGGTCGTTGGCGTTGGTTTATCCGCGCGAAGAACTCATTCAACAAACCCGCGACCTGCAAACAGCATTACTTGGGTATAGCTTCCTCCTGACCATCATTTTTGGCGGCATTATCTTCTATTTCACCCGGTCGGTCACCAATCCGTTGTTGAAATTAACCGAAGTTGCAGAAGAGATTTCGAGCGGCAATCTAAATGTGGTCGCAACCGTCGAAACGTATGATGAAGTTGGCACCCTTGCAGAAACCATTAACCGTATGACCGGTCAATTGCAGGATACTTTGGGAAATCTTGAACGGCGCATTGCCGAACGTACAATGGACCTTGAAATCTCACGCCATCAAACCGAAGAACGCGCTACCCAGCTGCTCGCCATCGGTGAAATTTCTAAAATCATCAACGCTGAGCAGGAATTGAATATTCTCCTGCCATTGATCACACGTCTGGTAAGCGAGCGCTTTAATTTCTATCATACAGGCATTTTTCTCATCGACGATGCCAGACAATTCGCCATCTTATTGGCAGCGAACAGTTTGGGTGGGCAAGCCATGCTGAAGCGTGGGCACAAGCTAAAGATCGGCGAGAGCGGGCTCGTGGGGTATGTCGGAAAAAGTGGCATCCCCCGTATCGCGCTGGATGTAGGTAATGATGCGGTCTTTTTCAATAATCCCGACTTGCCAAACACACGTTCAGAAGTGGCGCTTCCCCTCAAGGCGCGCGACAAGATCATTGGTGTTCTGGACGTACAAAGTGAAAAACCCGGAGCGTTTACCTCTGAAGATACAAATGTTCTGAGCATTCTTGCCGACCAAATCGCTATTGCCATTGAAAATACACGGCTGCTTGAACAAACCAAACAAGCTCTTGCAGAGGTACGCACTGCCTATCAACAAAACCTACAAGAAGGCTGGAAGAATTTTGGGCGCGAGGAAGGGATGATTGGGTATTACCAAAGCATGAGCGGCGGCAGAAAACTTCAGCGCCCTTTAAACAATGATGAGATCAATCAGGCGATGAACAGAGGCGAAGTGCTGATCTTTCATGCAGATGGGAAAACGAATGAGCCGACGATGGTCGTTCCCATTAAACTCCGCGACCAGATCATTGGCGTGATGCATATTAAGTCTCCATCCAGCGACCGGCAATGGACGTCGAGTGAGATCAATCTCACAGAAGCAGTCTCTGAACGCCTTTCGCTTGCGCTTGAAAATGCCCGCCTGATCCAGGAATCACAACGCCAGGTGATCAAAGAACAAGCAATCACAGAGATTACAGGTAAGATCGGTTCATCGGTCAACCTTGAAAATGTACTTCTCACTGCTGTAGAAGAACTTGGGCGCACCATCCCCGGTTCGGAAGTAACGATTAAATTGAAAAAAGAAAATAAGAACGATAATGAACAATAAGGAACGAGTCATGCAGTCGTCAGGAAGAAATTTTATTCAAGATATGCTTGACAAAACCCCGTTGGGGCGCCTCTTGTTGAGAGGCAAATTGACGTTGGGAAACATGATCATCACATTTCTTGTCGTGCTTATCATGGGTGTATATATTTATTTTCGCATTTTAGATGCGAGCCAGCAGCTCATCGTCAGCGTGGATGAAAATGCGCGCATCCGGGCAGAGGAAAACATTGCCAGTACAAACAAGGAACAAGCTGCTTTATTGGATAGCTTCTTTGAAAATATGAGTCGCAATACTCTGATCGTTGCCGCTTCCATTACATCGATCCTTGAGGACGATAAACTGAGCAGCAGTTCTTATTGGGACTCAAGCGTATCATTGACACAATTACCCTCAGGAAGTTGGGATAACGCCAATACAGAGATCGCTTCTGTATTTATTCCGGCGGATGTAAACCTATCAGCTACTCTTGGGCAAAAGTTAAACTTACTCAAACATTCCGAATTGATATTCCCATCTGTGCTGAACGGGAACCCTGATATTGTTGCCATTTATTTTGGCGGCGAAAGCAAGGAAACCATCTATTATCCAAACATTGATCTGGCAAATATTGTCCCGCCTGATTTCGACGTGACTGGCAGACAATGGTATGTTTCAGCCACCCCTGATAAGAATCCTGAGAGTTCTGTGGTTTGGTCTGCTGCCTATGAAGACGCTGCCTTAAATGGTCTGGTGATTACAACCAGCAAACCAATTTTTAATGGACGTACATTCCAGGGGATAGCTGCCATGGATGTGCAACTTACACGCATCATTGAATTGGTAGCCAATGTTCAGATCGGAAACAGCGGCTACGCCTTTTTGATAGACAGAAACAATCGTTTGATCTCCTTACCCGGAGAAGGATTTATAGATTTTGGCATTACCGATGAAAATGCCAAATTGAGCGATATCATAGACCCCACAGTTCTTTCGGGTGCCAGCGCTGAATTTTACGAAATATTAAGCCTTGTCACACAAGAAGACCAGGGATTATTTACTTTTGTATTGGGCGATACAGAACGGTATATTGTCTTCAATGAGATCCCAGAAGTGGGATACAAACTCGTCTACATCATCCCTTCTGCTGAGTTATTTTCAAATGCCGCATTGATCGAAGAACAAGTTTCCACTCAGACCAATAGCACCATCCTTTTGAGTTTATTGTTGATCGCAGGCGTATTTATTCTTGCTACAGCCGCCTCATTCAGCATCAACACCATGTTCACTCAACCCTTGCGGTCTCTGAACCAGACTGCAGTTGAGATCCTCAAAGGGAACTTTGATGCCAAAGTTGAGGTCGATTCTCGCGACGAACTCGAAACTCTGGCTGCCACCTTGAACAATATGACGAGTACTGTCAAAGACCTGATCGTCTCCCTTGAGCAAAGGGTTACAGAACGAACAGCAGAATTGAAGACTATTAACGAGCAGGATGAACGGCGCGCCAAACAATACGAAGCGATCACTAGGGTTGCTCAAGCTATCAGTACACGAAAAAACCTGCAAGAACTCCTGCCTCAAATTACTGAAGTGATCAGTGATCAATTTGGGTTCTACCATGTCGGTATCTTTTTGAGCGATGCCACCAACACCTATGCAGTGCTGGCAGCTGCCAATAGTGCAGGCGGTAAACGCATGTTAAACCGCGGGCACCAACTTAAGATCGGCGCACAAGGCATTGTGGGCTATGCCACTGGGATGAAAAAGCCACGCATCGCGCTCAGCGTGGGCGACGATGCTGTCTTCTTCAACAACCCAGACCTCCCAGATACCCAATCTGAAATGGCATTGCCCCTATTCGAAAGTGACACGGTCCTTGGCGCGCTGGATGTGCAAAGCCGAGAAGCGAATGCCTTCTCCAACGAAGACCTTGAAACCCTAACAACCCTGGCAGAGTTGGTCAGTATCGCGATTCAAAACGCCAAACTTTATGAACAAATGGACCGGTCACTTGCAGAGGCAGAGTCGGCATCGCGGCAGTTCTTCCGGGAAAATTGGAATCAGCTTGCAGAAGAGAGCAAAATCATGGGTTACCGTTATACTGCTGGAGGAGCCGGACCTATGATGACAACGAACAATGCCGAACCCGACCCTGAAGCATTTGCAAACCGTAAACAGATTCAGGTGCCGATCAATATCCGCGGAGAAGAAATCGGGGAGCTCTCCGTTACAATTCCTAAAGATGAAAGCATTAAGGCAGATCAAATGGATATGATTCGAGCAGTAGCAGACCGTGTGGCAGTGATCGCCGAAAATGCACGTCTGTTCGGCGAGACCACCCGCCGCGCCGAACGCGAACGACTAGTTTCAGACATTACCACCAAGATCCGCGGAACCAATGACCCACAAGAAATGATCCAGACCGCCATTTATGAACTTCGCGAAGCGCTAAAAGTCTCGCGCATTGAAGTTGTTCCACAAAAGAAAAGATCACCAGACCGATAGCCACTTGACAAAGGTAGTTAACAATTATGACTCGAACAATAGCTGTATCAAACGAAAAAGGCGGAGTGGCAAAAACCACCACTGCCTTGTCTCTTGCCGCCGCTCTGGCAGAGCTTGGCAACCGTGTCCTCTTGATCGACCTGGATGCACAAGCAAACTTAACCCTTGCCCTCGGAATGGAACCCGGCGAGTCCGAGATGACCTCCAGCAACATCATGCTCGATAATGAGCCGTTGATGAACGTTTGCCGAAAAACCGAAATAGATAATCTCGATCTGGTTCCATCCAGCTCGCGCATCGAAACATCGGAACAATTCCTGCCGATGCGAACAAATTACACAACCATTCTGCAGAATGCTATTCAATCGACAAAATTGCCATACGAATACATCGTGTTAGATTGTCCCCCCGCCCTTGGCGCCATCACACGCAATGCACTTGCCGCTGCAAACTTATTGCTCATCCCCACTCAGGCAGAGTACTTCTCTGCGTATGCCCTTCGCAATATGATGAGTCTCATCCGGCGCACACGAGAAATGGACAACCCCAATCTCTCCTACCGAATCCTTGTCACCATGTTAGACAGGCGAAATCGTACACACAAAAATATACATGAACAACTTCGATCTACTTTCGGTTCCGGTGTGTTCAACACCGTCATCGAGTTGGATACAAAACTTCGCGAAAGCCCGATCGCCGGGCAACCAATTACCCATTACAATGCCGCAGCTCGTGGTTCTACGCAATACCGTGTCCTTGCCCAGGAGTTAATGGAATATGCCAAAGAAACAGAAAACCAGCAAACGGCTAGATAATCTCTTCAAGGACATTCAACCCGAGGATCATGCCAAGGGCAAACCGGTCAAGCCAAAGGTCCAGCAAGAGGCGCCGCCCGCAATAGAAGACTCATCCCCCAATTCTATTGCGGCTACTCTCCCTACTCAAAACACCTCAGATGCAACTCGCACTCAGGCGGTCTCTCAAAACGCACCCTCCATCGTTCCGCCGCCGCTTCAAACAGACCTGGAGCCTGCTCCTGCTCCCAAACCTGCAGCCACGCCTGTCAATACCATGCGCAGGAACACCGGCACGCTGGCATTGCCACCTGAATTCCTTGGTGCCGATCATGAAAGCGAAAATACAGCTTCATATGCCACGACCATTCAACTGGGCGAAGAAGAATGGGCAACCTTGCGCCTGGTAGACGAAGCAAAAGATCGCGCCTTCTCCACCGATGAGCAACTGCTCATTCGGCAGGTAACAGACCAGCTTTCACTTGCCTTGGAAAATGCACGTCTGTTTCAGGAGACTCAACGCCGTGCCCAAGAGCTCTCTATTGTCAACCAGGTAGTGGCGTCAGTCTCCAGCTCGCTGGAACTACAAAACACATTGCAAAGCATCACCGATAATCTCGTGCGCCTGCTCAATGCTGAAAATGTAGGCATCGCTCTAATGAACGAGAGCCGCACAGCTCTGGTGCTCGCTGCCGAAACCACAGCTACCTTTGAACACCCCAGCCAACTCGGGCTGGAAATATCCATACAAGGCAACCTTAGTACAGAAGAGGTATTACGCACCCGCAAGCCAGTTTTCATTCGTGATGTAGCCACCAACCCATTGGTAGCTACAGTGCGTGATGTTCTGCTCGAACGGAATACAAAAAACCTGCTGCTCCTGCCTTTAATAGCAGACAACGAAGTGACAGGCACCATTGGTGTTGCATTCAATGAAGCTGACCGCACCATTACGAATGACGAGGTGCGTATCATTGAGACCATTCTGGCTCAGGTTTCAGCGGCAGTACAAAAAAACCGGTTATTCGCACAAATCGAACAATCGGAGCAAAACTTCCGTGCGTTGTTCTCTGCCATGGAAGATGTGGTTTTGGTTATCAATCGCGAAGGGCGCTATTTACAGATTGCGCCGACCAACCCCTCTTTATTAGTCCGCCCGCCCATAGAGATGCTAGGCAAAACCTTTCATGAATTGCTCCCACAAAACACTGCGGACCTGTTTGTTTCCAAGGTACATGAAACTTTAGAAAACAATGTCAAAGTGCAGTTTGAATATGAAATACCCCTTCAAGATCAAGTCTTCTGGTTTTACGCAACGCTTACCAAGTTGGATGAAAACAGAGTCTTTTGGGTGGCAAGAGACATTACCGAGCGTAAAAAGGCAGAAGAAGCGATTCGACGCCGAAATGAATACCTGGCGGTATCAGCAGAGATCGGCAAACTGGTCACCTCCATTCTCGACCTGAACACCATCTTCGCCCGCACGGTTAACCTGATCATTGATCGTTTCCGCTTCTATCATGCTGCGATCTTTATCGTCGAAGAAACAGGCTTTAATGCGGTGCTCAAAGAAGGCACAGGAGCAGCGGGTGCCGAAATGAAAAAGGAGGAACATTCGCTGCCACTCAACGACAAGACCATTGTGGGTATGGCGGCTTCAACCGGTGAAGTGCTGGTTGTGAACAATGTAGTGGC
>JBDKJK010000139.1:0-5991 GCA_039796675.1 Chloroflexota bacterium | reverse complement strand
ACAGGTGAAATATCGTCATTTGTAATTACACAGGTAACGTTATCGCCTGCATTAAGTGTAAGCGTATCATCATCGGTCTGGCTGCCGCTCGTAAAACCTGAACATGCCCAGATGCCCGTAGTGGAATATCCAGCCGGTCCACCGCTTTCATTAAGGGTGTAATTTCCGGGTGTGACCACTGCATTGGTGACCGCAGCACTGCCTTCAACGCCACTGATATTGGTAGTACCGGCGGCGGCGAGTGTCCATGCGGCGTCGGCAGCTGTGCCACCATTATTGTTTGTCACAGTTTTTTGCAGAGTGAGGGTGGCAGATGCCGGATTTAGCGCAAACCCTACCAGTACCGAACGGTTATGATTGTCAGTAGCATTATCTCCCACGCTTATTGTGGCTGAACCCGTTGTGGTTGTTGTACTTTGACCGATTGCTGTCATATTCCCACCGCCAGGGTTATTGAACCGATCGAATAATTCGCTAAAGGTCCAACCAGTGGATGTTCCTGTTGGAACCTCCCCATCTGCGGTGCCGCCATTCATATTAATGGCATAAACCACTTGTCCGCCTGCCTGATTGGCCACTGTCGTGCTTGTGGTGGTTGCACCTGAAGCGGCAGTGCCTGTTGCGATGCTATTGATAGTATTCGTTGCGCCAGTTCCAGCTGTTTGGTTGATTCCAGTATACGTATTGGCATAAATACATTCACCATTGGTGGTGGCAATATTCATCGCTTCGGAGACAGCAGAGGTGCCAATGACTCGATAACCGACAAACAATCTTGCATAAGTTCCACCAGCGCCCCCGTTATTTGATAGGTTACTAATTTGTGTTGCTGCAGTTCCGCCAATTGTCACACCAGTAATCACAGCCCCTGCTCCACCGCCGCTTTCAGCACTAACAACTACAACCACTACTCGATTTGATCCAGCAGGTGCAGTATATGTTAGTGAAGAACCACAAGCGAGTGTTGTCACATTCGTGATCGTTTGGGGGTTTGTCCCAGTTACCCCATCTGCATCATTATAAGTAACACGGACATCATAGCTAGTGCCAGGTGCCAGCCCTGTGATACTTGTGGCAAAGGGAGATGCGCTGTGTGCCGCACCGGAAACGAAGGTCGTCCATGAGCCTGAGACCGGGCAATTTGCCGATGTGAGGCAGTATTCAACGGTATAAGTATTATCGGCATCACCATCATCTGTGTAAGGCATTGAGACGTTAAGTGATGAGTTGCTGCCTGCTGTTGCTGTTGCGACACCCACTGTTGTTGCATTTAGGGAATATGTTACTGTCACTTGAATATAGTCAACACTCGCTGTTCTATTGTTGGTACTGTCAACTGCGAGTGCAACACCAAAATCTAAGGCATTTATTTCTGCTGGGGTCCAGGTGGTTCCCCATAAATTGTTAGCAGCACCGTAATTTGCGGCAGCTTCACCGTTAGGCCAATCGGTTGTTGTGGCTCCAAGGTTATTTCCAACCAGTGTGCCGCCTTTAATTAACTGGACAACATTATCTTGTATATCCTGTCCCATACCGGTTGTACCAAATCGCCCTATCGTAACTTGAATTCCGTTGATAGTAGCGCCTGCGGGAATTGCAAAGTCAAAATCTGTAGCCTGTAAGTATTCCGAAGTTGAATTGTTTACTGCTACGGTTGCATATACATTATTGTCGGAAATTACGTTTCCAGGGTTTGTCCAGTTAACAGTTCCCGGGCCATTGACATTGCTTCCCACATCGGGGAGGTTTGGTCCAGAAGTTGCCGCATACGCCGGTGTGACAGGTATTGCCCCCAGCACGGTGATTACGATCAAAATTGCAGAAAAAATTTTGGTAAAAAGAGTTTTATTCATTGGTTTCTCCAGCTTACTTCAATGTGAATTGGGAAAATAAAAAATAATTCCCTGTAGATCAATTTGGCAGCAATTGCCCCGTGCCTACTTTTAAAACAACAGAGGCTTTTCTCAAATTGCTCAATTGCACATTATTGTCGTTGAAATCATCAAACTCTTCATACTCCCCGCGCCAGATCTTCAAGGCAGTAGGCTCACTACAACCTAGTTTGCGCATCTCCCCAATAAATTCATCAACTGACATGTTGATAAGTTCGGCTAGTTCTTGCACGCGGCTTTTGGCTGGTATGGGTGGAGTGTGGTTGGGCTGCATGGATTTCCTTTTGTAATGGAATTGAAATTCTTTTAGAAATATATTTTGGAACGAAGCGCAAAAAAGAACCGGTTTCCCAGTCACTTTACACTTTTGATAGTTACTCATAACATTCTAATCCGAATCGAGCAAAAGTCAATGTATTTTCCACATCATAATGCCTGTTAAAATAGGCTGACTTTTTCGGAGGCAGATGGAAACTTCACTTGAAATTCGTATAGGCAATATCTTGAGCGAAAAAGGACTCTCCCTTGCCACAGCAGAATCTTGCACAGGTGGTTTGGTTGCCAGCCTCATCACAGACGTGGCTGGGTCTTCTACCTATTTTTTAGGTGGCATCGTTTCATATTCCAATGAAGCCAAAGCCTCTCTGCTTGGCGTTTCGTGGGATACCTTGAATCACAAAGGCGCGGTCTCAAGAGAAACGGTCATTGAAATGGCACAAGGCGCACGCAAAGTTTTCAACGCCGATATTGCCGTCAGCGTCAGCGGCATTGCCGGACCCGGCGGCGGCACACCCGATAAACCCGTAGGCACGGTTTGGCTCGGGCTGGCAACCCCGAGCGGGGAAGAGGCGCGGCACTTCGTCTGGGATGGCGACCGTATTCGCAACAAACAATTATCCAGTGAAGCCGCGCTGCAATTTATCCTTGATTATCTTGAAGGGAGGCTCGCATGAAAACCGTTGTGATGATCTCTGCCATCGCTGAATGGAAAGCCGTGAAAGAAATTTTCCCCGCGCTTGAAATTACGCCTTCACCGTATGGCGATACTGCAATTCTTCACCATCATGGTTTTGAACTTAAGTTGTTGCACAGTGGTTGGGGCAAGATCGCTTCGGCGGGTGCGATTCAATATGTGATCGATCACGACCAACCAGACCTGATCGTTAACCTCGGTACCTGTGGCGGCTTTGAAGGTGAGATCGGTTTGAACGATGTCGTACTGGTCGAGCGGACTTTCATCTATGACATTGTCGAACTCATGGGCGATCTCAACATCGTGGAGTATTACGCCTCGACTCTTAATTTGAGCTGGTTGCCCGAACCCTATCCTTATCCTACCCGAAAAGGGACTCTCGCCTCGGCCGATAGCGACCTGCCGCCGGATAAGATTGCGTATCTCAAATCATTAGGTGCCATCGCAGGTGACTGGGAATCAGGCGCGTTGGCTTGGGTGGCAAATAAAAACGCCGCGCGATTGTTGATTCTACGCGGCGTGAGTGACTTGGTTAATGAAAAGGCAGGCGAGGCATATGATAATTGGGCGTTGTTCGAAGAACGCACAAAGGATGTTATGCTGAAATTATTCGAACAATTACCCGATTGGTTGCGAAGCGTAAAAAATTAACCAGCCTTGTCAGGTTTTTTTCTTTACAGACAAAAGAGATAGGAGACGGATACAACGTTCACAAGCTTGATCTATGGGTCGCCCGGTGGCGGGAATAAATTCGCGCCTTCCAAAATTTGCATATCAGCCATGTACTCGGCATGTTCAAAGGCTGTCCTTGCGCCGCCTTCCCCTTCAATTGGGTCAATACTTTCATTGCCGTCTAGGTCTACGCCTTCAAGGATCTGATCTGCAAGCGAAATCGCCAGGCGGATATCCGCTTCGCTGATCTCGTTGGACTCTGCGATGCGCTTCGCCACGTCTCGCAGCTGGGCAGCCCAACCCTCAACATTTTTCCCGCTGATAACGACATGTGCGGCATGCAGTTTGATGTTGGCAGTTGCATCTGATGCAGAGGCAGAGAGCTCTGCATGCGAGATGCTCCCTTCGATATAGCCCGATTGCCCGCTGTTCAACAGCAAACCGAAGCCATCGCCGGGGTTGTTCACTTCGCCATCCCCATCCCAATCTTTGAAATCATTGCTTTGGCTTCCCACAATGAGGTTGATGATCGCTTCCGCGTTGGCGCGGATGGCATCTTCATCACCGCTCTCAAAGCCTTGCTCCATTTGTATGCCAGATTCTTGTATGAGGCGGCTTGTCTCTACTAAACCTGTGACCATCGCTGTTTGATTTGGATTGCTCGGGAAACTCACCAGTAAATGGCGGACGTGTGTCAATGCGCCGGATGGGATGCCTGATGAGTATACGATCGTATCAGATGGGTTTGGGCTGCTATCAGGATTCGTTTCGAGTGTGATCTCCATGCGGTTGAATCCGTCTAGCAGGTTGCGGTTTTCAGGGTCGAGATAGGTCAATGTGTATTGGCTGGAAGTATTCTTCTCTAAGATGCCGAGGCTGATAAGCAGTTCGCCGCTGTCATCGATGAGCCAGGCTTCATATTGTGTGCCCGCTGCTGGGTCGGGGAGTGAGGCGCTGATGGTGACCTGATCAAGGTTGCCTTGAAAGCGTAATACGCCGATGAAATCTCCAAATGAAACCGGTTGTGGTGTGCTATTCGGTTCTTCAGTTGTGTTATGAGGTTGTTGCCCGTGAATATCGGTGATTGCGGTGGGTGTTCCCTGCGTTAAACCCGGCATGAGGGCATACACTGAAATTCCAAGTGCGCCTGCGGTAAAAATTCCTAAACAGAGGCAGGCGAAAATACCTGCGCCGATCCAGAGGAATTTGTTTGAGCTGGCGGGGGCAGGAGGCTTATTGCTAATTGTGGCAGTTGGCGGCGGAGTCTTGCGGCGCAAAGTGTAGATCGTTTCTGCTTCGGCGTGTAAGCCCACGGCGTTGTAAAAATCTAACAAAAGTTCGCGTGCAGTTTGATAGCGGTTTTCAGGCAGTTTTTCTAATGCCTTGTTGATGACGACTTGGATCTCTATTGAAACATTTTCAATAGAGGGTGGCGGTTCGGAGATATGTTTGAGGATAAGTCCCAGGGTTGAGTCGCCATCAAAGGGGACGCGCCCGGCAAGCAATTCGTATAACACGATGCCAAGCGAGTAGGTGTCTGAGCGGCTGTCTGCTGGGTTGCCTTGAGCCTGCTCGGGCGACATATAGGCGGGTGTTCCGCTAACGACACCGGCAGCAGTTTGGGTGGTGGAGCCGCTGATGCGCACAAGACCAAAATCTGTAATAACACATTCGGTGTCGGGGGGCAGGGGTTGATCTGCGGAGTATAGTCCGCTTTTATTATTGAGGATGATGTTGGCGGGTTTGATATCGCGATGGACGATGCCTTTTGAGTGGGCGTAGTCTATACCTGCGGCAAGTGATTTGAGCAGTTGTGCCACTTGTGCGAGGGATAGACGCGCTCCACTTTCGTGTAGATCACGCAGGAAACTCGCCAGCGATGGACCTTTGAGATACTCCATCACAATATAGGGATGACCATCGTGCGTGTCGAAGTCGAAGATTTGTACAATGTTCGGGTGGCGCAGCCCTGCCACGGCTCTTGCTTCACGTTGGAATCTTGAGAGCAGGTCGGGGTCTGATTCTATATAGCTATGCATTACTTTTACGGCGACGGGACGGTCGAGGGTAAGGTGCGTCCCTACATAGACCTCTGCCATGCCCCCGCGTGCAAGGTATTTCTCAATTCGGACTTTGCCGATCGTTTGCTCGAGCCATTCTGCCATGTTTAGATTATACAACTGAAAGAAGACTGGCTCGGTCTGAAAATGGATTTGAAATGGGCAATTTTGTATCGGGTATAATTCCATTCCGTTGCGATAAAACCATATAAATAGCCATTTTAGTCAAATTAAGGTGAAGATGAACGAAAACGAGAATAAAATCAACCCTTTTGTTGTTTATAATTCGATATTTGTCGGCATAATACTGATTACTTTTGTATTTTTGTTGGTACTGGGGGTGAAAGCGGGCTATGAGAAGTTCGACGACAATTTTTTTCAACGGCTTTTTCTG
>JBDKJK010000138.1:0-6101 GCA_039796675.1 Chloroflexota bacterium | reverse complement strand
CCGCAGCCGATCTCTAGAATGGACGGGAACCGCTGTCCCTTAAGAAGGAGGCGCGTCACTTCGGCATCCAGATCACGTGTGCGATTAATATTCGAGTCGTAAAGTTCAGACCATTCGTTATAGGCGTCTTGTATGTTCATGCAGAAAGTATAGCCTTAATTTCCTACTTGAATCGTCCACTTTAGGATGCTATACTGATTCAACTTTCTTCTTGGAGGTGCTGCGCAAAAAGACATCAAGAGAATGCCCCACAGTGAGCAAAATATCCAACTCATATCGGAGGAATGTATGCGCAAGCAAGTCCGCTCGACGTTTACACTTGTACTATTGCTCGTTCTGCTCACCACCCTTACCGGAACTGTTGCAGCTGCGCCGCCCGCTCCGCAAGCCAAATGGACGGTGATGGTCTATATCGCAGGGGATAATAATCTTGAAGATTATGTCGTTTTGGATCTTGAAAATGAATTGGGAGCCATCGGCTCCAGTGCTAATGTACAAGTGGTTGCCCTGGCAGATCGCGCGCCCGGCTACGACACAAGCCGTGGTGATTGGCAAGGCACCAAGATCTATCACGTCACCCAGGGCATGGTGGCAGATGCCGCCAGCGCTGTGGAAGATTGGGGCGAACGCAACACTGGCGATCCGCAAACCTTAATTGACTTTGTCAATTGGTCAAAGAGCAACTATCCCGCCGACCATTATGCACTGATCTTCTGGGGTCACGGTTGGAACTGGCATCCCGGCTATGTGATGGAAGATGACACCAATGCCGACACTTTAGATTATCAGGAACAAAAGGCGGCGATTCCATCTCTGGGGTTCATTGATGTGGTCGGGTACGATGGCTGCAACATGGCATCGATTGAAATTCTTAACCTGTGGCATGGTCACGCCACCGCCCTTACCGGCTCGCAAGAATATGTCGGTTGGGATGGAATCGAATATGACGTTGTCCTCGCCCAGCTCGCCGCCAACCCAAATATGACCGCCGACCAGGTTGCAATTGCCACGAGCCAAAGCGCCGCAAACGATAAGACCTGGTCTGCTGTGGCAGTGGATAACCGCTACACCGCGCTTCTGAATGCGGTCAACGATTGGTCTGTCGCCTTGAACAATGGTCTCGCCGCAAACCGCAAAAAGTATGACCGCGCTTTCGGAGCCACCCGCTCGATGTGGCAAGCCCCCATGGATAAAGATCTGTATGACATGGCATATGAGATCAAGCGCAATGTGACTGACACGAATATAAAGAACAAAAGCCAAGCCGTGATGGATGCCATTACCGCCGTCATCTTGCATGAGCGGCATGTCAATGCGTATTCAGACGTACATGGCATTACCATTTATCACATCTCCTCTGCCAGCGGCAAAGACTCGAACTACATCTACTACCGCTCCACAATAGATTTTGCCCTGCAAACCGGCTGGGATGAATTCCTAGACGCGTACGCGAAGTAAAAAACAGAGCCTCGAGTAAGTTCGAGGCTCTGTTTTTTACTACTTCTTCAAAGCGGCTTCCATAATGCGTTGCACGCGCTCTGCCATGCTCGATGGATCAGGATGCAAGCCTTCCACCAGCAAGGCACTGTCAAAGACCTGTTCAATGATGACGGTCTGCAACTCGCCATCACTCGCCAGCAAATTCTTCAACATCGCATGCGACGGATTCAACTCCAGCACCTTCTTCGGCACTTCATATTCTTTGCCCAAATATTTATACACACGTTGAAGTTCCGGGTTGGAATTTTCATCCGCATCCACCAACCTTGCAACAGATGACACCAAGCGAGTACTGGCACGCACATCCGTGACTCGCTCGCCAAGCACTTGCTTGAATTTCTCGACGAGCGAATTAAAGTCACCTTCCGGAATCTTCTCCGCTTCAGACTCCACCTTGGGCTGCTCTGCCCCATCAGCATCCGCTCCACTGACGCTTTTCAGCTCATAGTCCTTGAACTTGCGCAAGCCCATCAGCATGAACGAATCCATCGGTTCAGTGAGCAGGATTACTTCGGTGCCGTTCGCCTTGAACGCATCCAAGTGCGGACTTCTCAGCACTGCCTTGGGGTCTTCACCCACGATGTAATAGATAACCTTCTGCCCATCCTTCATGCGCGAGACGTATTCATCCAACGAAGACCAAGTTTCAGGGTTAGTGTTTGTCTTAAAGCGCAATAACGGCGTGATGGTATCCGTATCTGCGGGGCTGGCGGCGATGCCTTGTTTGAGATACACGCCAAACTCGCCCCAGAATGCGGCGTATTTCTCGGCATCTTTCTTTGCCAGGGTCTCCAACTCTTTGATGACCTGATTGGTCAGCACTTTCTTGAGCTTCGGCATCAGTCCGCTTGATTGAACCGTCTCACGCGAGACGTTAAGCGGCAAGTCTTCAGAGTCCACGACGCCTTGCACAAAACGCAGATATTCGGGCAACAAGTCTTTGTTATATTCGTCGATCAAAATATTGCGCGAGTACAACTTCAAGCCATCTTCCTTACGGAGCGAGAACATATTACGTTCAGATTTCGCCGGGAAGAACAGCAAGGCATACAACTGTACCGGCGCATCCGTCACCATGTGGATGTGCATCAGTGGGTCTTCAAAATCGAGCGTGGTCTGACGGTAAAAGTCCTTGTACTGCTCGACAGTGATCTCATTCCGCGCCGTGCGCCATAACGATGATTGTTTATTAACCGGCTTTTCTTCATCGCCCACGTAAATGGGAAAGCCGATGTAATCTGAATGTTTGTGGATGATATTTTTCAGGCGGTAGTCTTCGGCAAATTCGGCGGCATCTTCTTTCAGTTTGAGTTCGATGCGTGTGCCGCGTTCGGTCATCTCCGCCGGGCTGACTTGGTAGGTATCATCGCCAGTGGCGTACCAGGTCACAGCCTGGGCGTCTGGTCGGAAGGAGCGCGAAGTGACCCGCACCCACTCCGCCACCATGAACACCGAATAAAAACCCACGCCAAACTGACCGATCAAGCCAGAAGCATCTTGGTTCTTTTCTTTAGCCGCCTCCAAAAACTTGCGCGCGCTAGACTGGGCAATCGTGCCGAGGTGATCCACCAGCTCATCTTGCGTCATACCAATGCCGGTATCTTGCACGATGATGGTGCGGTTGTCTTTATCCACCCGCACATGGATTTTCAACTCCGCATCAGCATCCAGCACATTTTGATTGGTCAGCATCTCAAAGCGCAGGCGGTTGATCGCATCGGACGCGTTCGAGAGCAGTTCACGCAAAAAAACTTCCCGGTCTTTATACAGAGAATGGATGAGAATCTGCAGCAGTTGTTTGGTCTCTGCTTTGAAGGTAAATTGTTGGGCATCTGTCATGGTTGCCTCCTAAACGATGAAGGATTTTCCTTATTTATAGCCGCAAATCGTAAAAATTTCGTAAGAGACTTACTTAAAATAAAACCTCAGCCTTAAGGCTGAGGTCCCAAATGTAGTTCCCCTCCCCCACTACATGAGGCGAGGTAGCATAGATTGGAAATAAACAATTAAAACATTGTACGATTTAGGGTTGAAAAGTCCAGCAAAAGAGTTTAGACTCTGCTCAAAAATTTTTTCGAGTCACTTTATTTGGTAGGAGGCGTCATGGACCGCAAGGAATTTGGAATTCTCGTTTCGCACCTCAGGCAAGACCTCAACTTAACCCAATTCGAACTGGCAGAAAACGCCAATGTTGATGTCGCCGTGATCAGTCAGATTGAGCGCGGGGTAAAAAAATACCTCCCCTCTGACCTGCTATTCCAACTCGCTAATTCATTTCACCTCACAACCATTGAACGCCGTGAGTTCTTCCTTGCCGCCTGCGGGCTCAGCGAAACACGTATCATCCGTCAACCTTCAGCAGCTCTCGCAACCGATACAATCAACTCCGAAAAAGTCCTCAGCAAAATGGTAAAAATCGTTGAAAAGCTAAGCATTCCTGCTTTCATCATGGATGTCTATTCAGATGTGATCGCGATCAACTATATCGCTGCTGCTTTTTTTCAAGTCACCCCTACTCTTATGGATGTTGCCTCAAAAGTTCCCGGTGGATACAGCACAGTCCGCATGATGTTTGGAAAAGACTTGCATCTCCGTTCTAAAGTGCTTGAAAATTGGGATCAGTACGCTGTCGGCTCAATGCGCTTTGTCCGCGAAAACAGCTTACGATACCGCACCAAACCTTATTTCCAATACCTCATGAAAGCGTTCGAAGACCGAAATGAATTTCCGCTCTTCGAACGCTATTGGCGCATGGTCTCATCCTTTGAGCAAGACCGCGAAGCAAATGTAGACGTGTTCAGTTACACCCATGCTGATTATGGTTCACTCAACTATGCCACCGCTACCACCGTCTCGATCACTCCATATGGCGAATTATTCCTCAACCAATATCTGCCACTTGATGACCACACCCGTAATCTTTTCTCCGTCCTTGAGCAACAAGCAGGGCAAGGGGTTATTACAGAGCTTGCCCCATGGCCCGAAAAGAAAATCCCTAAGAACACCTGATATTCGTCATATTGCAGGCAAGAACCTCATCCTTATAATCATTTATAGCGTCACCTTCTGTTTCGGGAAACATAAGCAATATGAATAAGGAGAATGTTATGTCAAAACTCGATATCATGGTGAAAAATTTCCTCGCCCAAAAGCGGATCGCCGTCGTGGGCGTTTCAGACAAGCGCGAAACGGGATGCAATGCGGTGTACACAAAATTCAAGGATGCAGGCTATCAAGTCTTTGCCGTCAACCCGCGCATCGCTTCTTTCCAAGGCGACGCCTGCTACCCCGACCTAGCCTCTCTGCCCACTAAGCCAGATGCGGTCTTCATCCTCGCCAACCCAAAAGTGACAGATACAATTGTCAGCCAATGAGTAGACTTGGGCGTGAAGCATGTCTGGATGCATTGCATGATGGGCACCAAACCCGGTCTCGCCGCCAGCATGACCAGCGTCTCCCCTTCTGCTGTGAACCTGTGTAGAGACAACGGCATCGCCGTCATCCCTGGCTCATGCCCCAACCAATACCTCAACCCCGATGGCGGGCATAAATTCATGCATGGGATGTTTAAGCTATTTGGGTTTATGAACATAAATTAACGCTTTGAGAGCTTTTATAAGTACACGGATTCTCACGGAATAAACCATTGAAAAATCCGTTTTTGTCTGTGTAATCCGTTATATCCGTGTACAAAAACGACTTACGAATAGTTCTCCCGCAAGAAGCGTTCATGTCCCTGTTGGACGAGTGTTTTCAATTCGTCGAACAGGGATTTTTCGACAGTCTTGAAGTTGAAACAGGATTTTCCCTGCATATGCTTCTTGAGTTCTGGCGAGATGTTTTTCAGCAAGTCGGGATTCATATAAACGGGCATGAAATAAAAAGAGACATAATTTTTTTTAATGTGAACCGAGCCGAAGTACAGTTCTTTCTTCCATTTCTCACTGTAGGGGGCGTCGAGATAAAAGGCATTGTCTGTATCTTGCTTCACGGTCATCGTTTTGGCATACGGCTTGAGAATGGCACTGAGTGTTTCGAACACGGCAGGGAAGTCGGTTTGAGCGGGCATTGTATCTCTCCTTTTTACGAATTGAACCATGGTGAACAGAGATGAGTTTGGTAAAAATATCTGATCATTGCACAATAATCTCCATGAATACCGTATCACCAAAAAAATTACCATCTGGGGCTACAGCTTGCCAGGTGGATTGATACGTGCCAAGGTCTGCTGGAGCGATAAAGATAATGCGCAGCGTGGCTTGTACTCCAGCGGCGGCTGGGAAGAGAGGCTGTTCCTCAGCCACGCCCAGGGTAGAGCCGCCCACCCATTTGAGTTTATATGAGGCATCCCAATTACAAGTGCCATCGTTCTGGACGAGCCATTGCTTGTCTACGGATGCGCCGGGGGCGAAGGTGGTGCCATCTTCAACGGTGAGGTCATCTAAAAAAGTGAGGGTGTTGATGCAAGGACCAGCTTCAGGGGTGAGGGTGATTGTCGGTATGGGGGTAGGTGTGAACAATGCGGGCAGGGGCGTTGTGGTCGGCAGAATCTGTGTAGGTGGAATGGCTGTGGGCGGGCGGAAGGGTGTGGGCGCGGGTTG
>JBDKJK010000137.1:0-9542 GCA_039796675.1 Chloroflexota bacterium | reverse complement strand
TGAAATCTTCTCTTTCCCCAAAAACCTTTGTGATAAACCCCATCAACCCGCGGCGCATTTGCATGCCGCCTTGTGAGGCGTGCTGTTCGCTGGCTTTGAGTTTTATCTCAGAAACTGAGCGTGTCGGAATACGCACATGCACAGGGAAGTCCACTTCGGCGAGCTCTTTCAAATTGATATCACCATTACGACCCCACTTGGTGGGGTCTTTGCCAAGCAACGGCATCAGGCTCGTCATCGCCCGCAGGAACCAACGCGGAAAAACCTGAAAATACAAAGCCTTTGGCTTAAAACCCTCGCCCGCCTCAGGGTGAAATGTTTCGTCATCTGCATTGGCAAATGCCATAACAGTAGCTTTATGAATATGAATATGGTCAGGGTGTTTGTACCCGCCAATCGGGTCGAAGGTAATCACCACATCTGGCTTAATGGTTCGAATGTGCTTCACCACCTTGCCAGCCACCTCCTCTACTGGATGATTGATCTGCGCATCAGGGTGTTGATTCGCATCCATACCCGGCATACCCGAGTCACGATAACCGAGAAAAATGACTTCCTTCAAAGCCAATTCCTTCGCAGCACGCATCAACTCATCGGTGCGCATCTCGGCGGTATCTTTGAAGCCTTGCATATATTCTTCATCTGCCGAACCGGCTTCGCCGCGCGTCGCACAAACATAATAAGTCTCATATCCGCGCTTTGCATATAATGCCAACGTGCCGCCCAAACCAAAAGACTCATCATCTGGGTGAGCCAGCACTGCTAAAATTTTCTTTGTCATCTTAACCTCTGCTTGATTTAATGTTTCTTAGACGCGCAGTCAAGAAGCAAGTTTACCTCACCCAACCAGAATGTGATAAAATTTTTTCAAGAAAGGATACCCAGCGAATGACAGACCGCAAGTAGTTAAACCAATCTTTCAGGGCAATTCCCTATTGGCATTTAACAGCGCCGAGGCATGCCCTCGGTTTTCTTTTTAACTACAGGTGTCACCATGCTTAGTATTCACAATCTCAACAAATATTTCGGTATTCAACCCGTTCTCAAAAATATTAATTTTAATATCAGCGCCGGTGAACGCATTGGCTTAATTGGCGCCAATGGCTGCGGCAAGACCACGCTCATGCGCATCCTCGCCGGACTAGAAGCCAGTGATTCGGGGAATGTCGCTTCGACGCGCCCAAATCTACGCCTCGGCTACCTCGCCCAAGGAATGGATTTCTCCCCTGATCAAACGCTTCACTCCGCGCTCGGGCTTGATTCTGTTTCTCAAGCCGACCCTGCTCTGGAAGTAGATTCGCTGGCGTTGGCGTTATCGCAAAACCCGCATGACTCCGCACTGCAAGAGCAATATGATTCAGCATTGCACAAACTCACAGAAAACAGCAACCCGCCCTCGGTCATGTTGGAAGCGTTGGGCTTGTCCCACTTCCCTGCCGATACGCCCATTGCCCATCTCTCCGGCGGACAGAAGACCCGTCTCATGCTTGCGAAAGTTTTGTTGGGTGACCCGCATTTGCTGTTGCTTGATGAACCCACCAATCATCTCGATATTGAAATGCTCGAATGGCTGGAAGCTTGGTTGAACCGATTCAACGGCGCTGTGTTGATCGTCTCGCATGACCGCACATTTTTAGATCACACCGTGACAAAAATCCTTGAGTTGGATTCTTTGACACATTTGCTTAAGGCATATGAGGGCAATTACAGCGATTATCTTGAGGCAAAGGATAAGGAGTGGAACAAACAATGGGATGCATACCGCGATCAGGAAACTGAGATTCGGCGCATGAAAGATGATATCAACCGCACCAAGCAACAAGCCCTGCATGTAGAAATAACCACCACCCCGCGCCAACCGGGTGTGCGGCGCATTGCAAAGAAGGTGGCGGTGAAGGCAAAATCGCGCGAGAAAAAATTAGACCGCTATCTCAACTCAGATGACCGCGTGGAAAGACCCATGCCGAAATGGGGCATAAAGCTGGATCTTGCCCAACCCGAACATCAATCGAAAGACGTGTTGATGACGGTTTCGCTTTCCATTGGGTACGCGCAAGGCGTATCACTACTTAAAGATATCAACGTATTCATTCGGGCAGGTCAACGGGTGGTACTAACGGGTGCAAATGGCTCTGGGAAGACTACATTTTTAAGAACCGTCGTTGGCAAAATTCCTCCACTGGCGGGGTCTTTTCGTTTGGGCGGTGCAACCAAACTTGGCTACATGGCACAGGAACAGGAATTGCTTAACCCAATGCTGCATTCAGTACAAACCATTCAAAGCGTTTCTGCCATGAACGAAACTGAAACACGCAACTTTCTGCATTATTTCCTTTTCAAAGGAGACGCTGCACTTCGCCCAGCCGGTGAACTCTCTTTTGGTGAACGCGCCCGTTTACAACTGGCATTGCTTGTTGCCCAAGGATGCACTTTCTTAATTCTCGACGAACCCATCAATCATCTCGACATCCCTTCACGTGAACGGTTTGAAGAAGCCTTGGAAAATTTCAACGGCACGATCCTCGCTGTGGTGCATGACCGCAGTTTTATAGAACGTTTCTCAACCGATGTGTGGCAGATAAGGGATGGGAAAATTCTCAAATAAATCATAGCCTTGTCAAAATAGAAAATTAGTTCTACAATGAAGTCAGGCGCTGTTTTACTCATATTGGCACCCATGAATTTTAAAAGGACTCATAAAATGTTGAACTTGAATTCGGTCATGCTCGGAACGAAACAACCCGCTGAAATGGCGGCTTTCTATGAAAAGGTGTTTGGCAAACCCGCAGATATGGTAGACCCTGAAAACGGCTTTTGGGGCTGGAAATTAGGCGGCGTTTTTTTTGGAATCCTCAATCATTCTGAAATGGGAGGAAAGACCAAAGACCCCGGACGTGTAATGATCAATTATGAAACGCCTCAAGTCAAAGAGGAGTTCGAGCGTATCAAAGCAATTGGCGCAACCGTTATCAAAGAGCCTTATGGCATGGGTGAGGGCGAAGGGTCAATCGCCACCCTGGCAGACCCCGATGGAAATTTCTTCCAACTCATGAACCCAATGTAATTCTTTCAGTACTATAAAGCCCTTCTATAAAGAAGGGCTTTATAATTTTCAAGGGAGTGCCCAACATCAAACAAGTGTGGCTCAAGGTGTTCTGTTCCTGCTCTCTATTGGACACTCACATTTTCAACCCCTGCCGCGCTGGGTGTGGTTTAATGGGTAAAGGTGACCTTCATGAAAAAACGAGTCTACATTATTTATACTGGTGGAACCATTGGCATGCAGCCCACACCTGAAGGCTATGCGCCCGCGCCTGGATATCTGGCAGAACAACTCTTATCGATGCCTGAACTCAAGAGCGAACGAATGCCCGATGTAGACATCCATGAATATGACCCACTGCTTGATTCGGCAAATATGACCCCCGAAGATTGGCACAAGATCGCGCGGGATATTGGCAGCCATTACAACGAGTATGACGGTTTCATTATTCTGCACGGTACCGATACCATGGCATACACCGCGTCCGCGTTGCCATTCATGCTGGAAGGCTTGGCTAAACCTGTGGTGCTCACTGGCTCGCAAATTCCACTGTGCGAGGTCCGCAACGATGCACGCGCGAACATCATTACTGCGCTAACCGTTGCCGCTCACTTTGACATTCCCGAAGTATGTTTGTGTTTTGGTACTCAACTGTTGCGAGGCTGCCGCTCGGTTAAGATCAGCACAGACGGGTTAGATGCCTTCGCCTCCCCCAACCTTCCGCCGCTTGGTGATATAGGTGTGGAGATTCGTCTTCACAAAAATCTAGTCTTGCCTGCGCCTCAAAGCAAGTTACAAGTGCAGGAACTAAAACAAGTTAACGTGGGTGCATTGCCCTTGTGGCCCGGCATCCCCGCACAAGTTGTGCGCAACTTCCTTCAGCCTCCACTGCAAGGATTAATTCTACGCGCCTATGGGGTTGGCAACGGTCCTACCAACAACGCCGATTTTCTGGCTGCCCTTGAAGAAGCCGCCGCTCGCGGCGTAGTGATTGTGGATTGCACACAATGCCTGCGTGGCAGCGTTCACCTCGGCGATTACGCCACAGGCTCCGCCTTAGCCCGCGCCGGAGTCATCAGTGGATACGACATGACCGCCGAAGCCGCGCTGGCAAAGCTATCCTATCTCTTCAGCCAAAATCTTCCCGTGGATGAAATCAAGCGCTTGATGCAAATTGATCTACGCGGAGAACTGACCAGCTAAATTATTCATTCGCTTTTCTGTAGTCTTGCGCCATTTCATAATGCTCCACTGTTGGGAATGGATCATAAAATGGATGCAATAACTTGCGCCATTCCTGATACTCCGCCGAACCGCGGAAACCAACCGTATGCGCTTCCAGCGTTTCCCATTGCACCAGCAATAAATATCGATTCTTCACTTCCAAACAATGCTGTAGTTGATGCCAGTGATACCCGCCCATACTTGAAATAATAGGCGACGCTTTTTCAAACGCCGCCTCAAATTCTTTTTCCTGACCAGGGATAATATTCAGGATGACCACTTCGAGAATCATTTTCCAACTCCAGACAACGCGCTTCGGAACTCCGCCGCAAACTGTCTGGCTGTTTCTACAGGCTTTGGGCTACTCCCGATCATTTTCACACATGCCGAACCGACAATCACACCATCCGCGAGTTGACCAACCTGCTGCGCCTGCTCAGGCGTGCCAATGCCAAACCCCACGCACACTGGTGCAGACGTGTGACTTCGCACGCGAGCAATTAACACGCCGAGGTCATTTGAAATTTCCCTGCGTTCACCCGTCACACCCGTGACCGAAACCAAATAAATAAATCCCTTCGCGTTACGGGCAATCGTTTCCATTCGTTCATCGGGCGATGTTGGCGCGAGCATTTGGATCAACGGCAAATCCCCCGCCACAGATGTAAATTCCTCTGCCTCTTCCATTGGCAAATCAGGGATAATGAAACCATCTGCGCCTGCATCTTTCGAGTCACGGATAAATTTCTCAAGCCCATACGCCAGCATGGGATTGTAGTAACCCATCAGTATCAGCGGAATGGTCACGCCGCGCGCGCGAAGTTCTTTCACGGCTTCAAGCGATTTCTTGATCGTGATTCCCTTTTCCAATGCAACTTGTGTGGCTTGCTGAATCACGGGTCCATCGGCGAGTGGGTCAGAGAAAGAAAGACCCACTTCAATTAAGTCTGCGCCGGTTTTGGCGAGGGCTTCGATTACGTCAATAGATGTTGCAAGATCAGGGTAGCCCAACGGAAAGTAAGGCATGAAAATAGGTTTGTTTTTGAAGGCGTTTTCGATTCGGTTCATATATCCTCGTAGGGACAGGGCTTGCCCCTGTCTCATTATTTTTTGCAGATTACACAAGGGCGACCCCGAGGGTCGCCCCTACAGTTCTTTAATCACCGTATTCAAATCCTTATCGCCACGTCCCGATAGGTTCACCAAAATGACCTGATCCTTGCGCATGGTTGGCGCTTTCTTGATGACCTCGGCAATTGCGTGAGATGACTCCAACGCAGGGATAATCCCTTCGGTATGACATAACATCTGAAAGGCGTTCAATGCTTCTACATCCGTTGCGGAGGTGTAGAAGGCGCGTTCGTTATCGCGCAGCATGGCGTGTTCGGGACCGACGGCAGCATAATCTAAACCAGCCGAAACAGAATGCGTTTCCGCGATCTGACCATCTTCATCTTGCAAGACATACGTGCGTGTGCCGTGAATAACACCCACCCGCGCTTTTTCTGGGTCGCCAAAACGCGCCGCATGCTTGCCCGAAGCGATTCCGCTACCGCCTGCTTCCACGCCGATGAGTTCCACGCATTCGTCGTCCACAAATCCGCTGAAGATGCCGATGGCATTCGAGCCGCCGCCCACGCAGGCAATGACCGTATCAGGCAGGCGTCCCGCGTCCATAAGCATTTGTTCGCGCGCCTCACGCCCGATGACAGACTGAAATTCACGCACGATAGTCGGGTACGGATGCGGTCCCAACGCCGACCCCAACAGATAATGCGTGTCGCGAACATTCGTCACCCAATCGCGGATGGCTTCGTTGATAGCGTCCTTCAAGGTCTTCGTGCCCGACTCCACGGGGCGAACTTCCGCACCGAGCAACTTCATACGGAAGACGTTCGGCTCTTGGCGTGCAATATCGACTGAACCCATGTAGACCACACACTCGAGACCGAGCAATGCCGCAGCGGTAGCAGATGCCACTCCGTGCTGCCCTGCGCCAGTTTCGGCAACGATGCGTTTCTTGCCCATGCGTTTCACGAGCAAAGCTTGCCCCAATGCATTGTTAATCTTGTGCGCGCCTGTGTGCGCCAAGTCTTCGCGCTTCAAATAAATTTGCGCACCGCCCAATTTTTCAGAGAGGCGTTTGGCGTAAGTTAGTGGCGTAGGTCTGCCGACAAATGACGCCATCAACTTATCAAATTCCGCGTTGAAGGCTGTGTCGTTGCGCGCCGAGACGAACTCGTGCTCCAACTCGATCAGCGCGGGCATGAGCGTTTCAGGAACGAATTGTCCGCCATAGGGACCAAATTTGTGGGGTAGTAGTGTTGTCATAAAACCTCGATAGTAGAGAATAGAGAGTAGAGAATAGTTTGATCTAGAGTTTTGACTACTCTCTAATCATCTACTCTCTGATTTAACTGCTTTTACAAACTCTGACATCTTCCCCGCATCTTTCTCCCCCGGAGCAGCTTCAACACCCGAAGCCACATCCACACCCCAGGGTTGAACTTGACGAACGGCGTCGGCGACGTTTTCGGGGGCGAGTCCGCCCGCGAGCAGGAGCGGGTATTGCTGCGCGAGTTTCGCGGCGGCTGTCCAATCGGCGGTGACTCCGCTGCCGCCGTAGACGCCTTTGACGGCGGCGTCGATGAGCATAGCAGGTTTGTAAACGGACTCTGTCACGGATTCACGGAATAAAGCGGATTGAAGAAACGGATAAACGGATGCTTCCACAGATTCTGTTGACGATAAGCGAATGGCTTTGAAGGCTTTGCCATTGAGAGCGGATAGCATGTCTGGGGTTTCGTCGCCGTGGAGTTGGGCAAGGTCAAGATGGCGGGTTTGCAGGATGTCTTTGATTTCATCCACAGGTGAATTTACAAACACGCCAACAAGTTTGATCTGTGGATGTTCGCGCTTCAGCACGGATGTGATTTCGGCACAGGCAGATTTTTCGATGAAACGCACGCTCTTGGGATAAAAATTAAATCCTAGATAATCAGCGCCTGCAGTAATAGCCGCTTGTGCGTCTTTCAATGTTTTGATGCCACAGATTTTTATTTTGGTCATGATTTGTAGGGATGACCCTCGCGGTCATCCTGGTTTTTGGGTTGGGCAGGGTGGACAGGGGCAAGCCCTGTCCCTACGAGTTCTCTCACTTTGGCGGGGATGTCTTCCGAAGTTACTAAGGCTTCGCCGACGAGAATGGCGTCTATGTTGGCTTTTTCCAAGCGTTCAACATCTTGCGCTGTGAAAATCCCTGACTCAGCGACAACGGTGATGGTGGAGGGAATCATCGGGCGGAGGCGTTCGGTGGTGGTGAGGGTGACTTCGAAGGTGGCGAGGTTGCGGTTGTTGATGCCGATGAGTTGGATGTTCGGGATCTTCAGGGTGCGTTCGGTTTCGGCTTCGTCGTGGACTTCGACAAGGGCGGTGAGACCTAAACTCAAAGCGCAGGCGTGGAGGTCGGCGAAGTGGTTGTCGTCTAGCAAAGCGGCGGCGATGAGGAGGATGGCGTCTGCTCCGTTGGCGCGGGCTTCGTAGATTTGGGATTGGTCGATGATGAAGTCTTTTCGAAGTAAAGGCAGTGATAAGTGATGAGTGAAACGTAAATCGTGAAGCGTTTCGAGTTTGCCTTGAAAGAATTTTTCATCGGTTAGGACTGAAATCGCAGCGGCGCCGTTTTGGGTGTAGATGTCGGCGACTTGGAAGAGGTCGAGGTGCGGGGCGAGGATTCCCTTTGAGGGTGAAGCACGCTTGAGTTCAGCGATCAGGCTTGGATGAGTCCCGAAGCGGCGGCGCTGTATGGCGGCAAGGAAATCTCTGGGCGTTGGACCCTGCTCGGCGGCGTGGCGCAAGGCTTGGGCGTCGAGTGCCGCGATTTCCAATTTCTTTTGAGCGAGAATTTTTTCTAGTATGTTCATGTAAGCGGACTCTATAGCGGATTCACGGAATTAAACGGATTTTGTGAACTCAATGAGTTGGTTGAGTTTTTCCAGGGCTTTGCCGCTATCAAGAGAAGTTGTTGCTTCGGCGAGCGCGGATTTGAAATCACCTGTTTCGGCGGCGAGGGTGGCGGCAGTGTTGAGGAGGACAGCGTCGCGTCTTGCGCCTTTCAAGTTGCCACTCAAAATTTGACGCATCATCTCCGCTGATTCATCAGGCGTGCCGCCGCGCAGGTCTGCGACGGTGCAGGACGCGAGACCGAGATCGGCGGGATTGAGGTCGTAGGTTTCGATATTGCCGTTGCGAAGATGACTGACGCGATTGACGCCCGTGGGATTGAGTTCGTCGAGACCGTTGGCGCCGTGAATGATGAGCGCGGCTTGACTGCCAAGTTCCTTGAGCACGTGCGCGAGCGGCTCGGTGAGTTTGGCGTCGTAAACGCCTGTGAGTTGGATGCGCGCGCCCGCGGGATTGGTGAGCGGACCGAGGACGTTGAAGATGGTGCGCTGCCCCATCTCTTTGCGTGGACCGACAGCGTATTTCATGGCAGGATGAAACTTGGGTGCAAACATGAAGCCGATGCCAACCTGCTCGATGGCGGCGGCAACTTTTTCGGGCGTGAGGTCAAGATTGACACCGAGCGCGGAGAGAACGTCGGCGCTGCCACATTGCGAGGATGCGGCGCGGTTGCCATGCTTGGCAACTTTGCGCCCTGTGCCTGCGAGGACGAACGCGGCGGCGGTGGAGATGTTGAAGGTGTGCGCGCCGTCGCCGCCTGTGCCGACGATGTCGTAGATGGGGTCGGCTGAATTGACGTTGACCTTCACAGCGACGTTACGCATGGCACGAACGGAACCTGTGATTTCGGGGATGGTCTCGCCTTTCATACGCAGCGCGGTGAGATAGGAGCCGATCTGCGCGGGAGTTGCGCCGCCTGTCATGATGACAGTCATCGCTTCTTCGGCTTCGAGGTCGGTCAGGTCTGTGCGGTTGATGACCTTGGCAATGAACGGCTTGAGCATGACGGGTTCGGTCGTGGGCGGAGGCGCAATTTTGATATCGAGGAAATTCTTGAGCAATTGCTTGCCGTGTTCTGTGAGAATCGATTCAGGATGGAACTGCACACCATAGGTCGGGTGCTGCTTGTGCTTGAGTCCCATGATTTCGCCTTCGTCGGTTTGGGCGATGACTTCGAGTTCGGCGGGGACGGGGTCATAGACGACGAGTGAGTGATAGCGCATGGCTTCAAAGGGAGTCGGGATGTCTTTGAAGATGCCCTGTTGATTGTGTTTGACTGGCGAGGTCTTGCCGTGCATGAGACGCGGAGCAC
>JBDKJK010000136.1:0-3845 GCA_039796675.1 Chloroflexota bacterium | reverse complement strand
AGTACTTCCCACAGGATATGCTGGATTGTTTCGAATTGGTGTATGGCATCAAGTTGAATCGCGACGAATATTCCTCCAACGAGGAAATGTACGCCAAGGTTTCTGCAGGTGGCAGCGCCTACGATCTTGCCCAGCCTACTGATTACATTGTCCCGTTGATGATCCGCCAGGGCTTGCTGTTGGAGTTGGACCAGACCAAACTCCCCAACATTGGGAACTTTGACCCGAACTGGATGGATCAACCCTTTGACCCAGGCAATAAGTATTCCATTCCTTACCTTGCTGGAACCGATGCGTTGATCGTCAACACTGCCACCGTTGAGAACGTCCCAACCTCATGGGCGGACTTGTGGAACCCAGAATACGCTGGGCGCATGGTCTTCCTCGATGATTCTCGTGCAGCCATTGGTTTGACTCTGGTGACCTTGGGATACGACCCCAACACCACCGACCCTGCTCAATTGGAAGAAGCCAAGAATAAACTCGCCGAGCTTGTTCCGAACATCAAGCTTTTTGACAGTGACAGCCCCAAAACTGCTTTGATCGCTGGTGACGTGGACCTAGGTATGACCTGGACAGGTGAAGCCTTTATCGCCAATCAGGAAAACTCTGATATTCAGTATATCTATCCCGAAGAAGGTCCTGTCCTTTGGCAAGATAACTGGGTCATGCTCAAAGATGCCGTCAATGTGGATGCTGCATATGCTTGGTTAAGCTACACCATGCAGGGCGACGTCTTCTGGTTGACGATTCGCGACTTCCAATATACCAACCCGAATGCGGCAGCTATTGAGTATGCAAAAGCCAACCAGCCTGAAGTGTACGCTGCCTATGCCGATTCGCCGATCACCAATCCGCCTGCCGAGGCAATTGCGAAAGGTTTTGGTATCGAAGATGTGGGTGAGGCAACACCGCTCTACGATGCGATCTGGGTTGAAGTAAAAGGTCAATAAACCCAACTCGGGGACAAAAACAACCTTGGTGTAGATTGCACCAAGGTTGTTTTTTTATATATAGACTAAAATTAATGAAAATATGAATAAAAATTAAAAATAAGCTGTCAATAATGAAAAATAAGCAAAAAACCATTGACAATAATGAATATTTGTTATAAACTAAAAGCATGGAGAGCAGTTTTAGTAATGCCCATCGCGAGAAACTAGATGATATTGACCATCACATTATAAACGCTCTTCGGGTTGATGGTCGGGTGGCTTTTGCACAGCTTGCAGAGCAGCTCAAAGTATCGCCCGGTATGATCCGTCAGCGATATAATCGCCTGGTTGATCTTGGCTATCTAAAAGTAGTTGCGGTTACCAACCCGTTAATGATGGGCAAGCGTACCGTCACCATGATCGGTATCCGCACCGACGGGCGCAAGATGATGGAAGTTGCCAACAAGATCGCCAAATTCGACGAAGTGGTTTACATTGTGGCAACCAGCGGTAGATATGACCTAATGCTCGAAGTCTTTTGCCAAGATCATGAAGATATGTTTCATTTCATGACCGAGAAACTTGCCAAAGTGGATGGTGTCCGCGAAACGGAATCCTTCATCTACTTAAAGATCGTCAAAGAAATATATTTCTAATGGGAATAATCGCCTCAGCCCAGACCGTGTGCCTGCTGCGGCGTTCCAAAACTTTGTCTGCGCTGGAAATGAGTCCAGAATGCAGAGCCAAATGAAAGGTTCTAATGAAAGCCCTAGCTCGTGTACTAAAGACTGTGGGGGATACCTTCTTGAAGGTTTATATGACTTCACTTATGATTTCCATCTTTCCAGGAAATCAAACCAGCGATGTAAATCGTAATTGGTAGCTTCAGTCTATCCCGCCGCCTTTATTGCGGCGGGATTCTTTTTTTCAGTCAATCTAACTCGCAGATGCGGGTTATAAAACCAAACGGAGAATCAGATCTCATGAAAGTATTGCTAGTTGGAGTGGGTGGGGTTGGGGAAGCCATAGCCGCCATTGCCAAGCCACGCAAGTGGATGGAGTTGATGGTGCTGGCAGATTACAACGTCAAACGAGCAGAAGAGGTACAGAAAAAACTGGGAGATGCCAAGCGCTTCCCGGTTGAGTTTATTGACGCGAGCAACCAGCAAAATATTGAAGAGTTGGCGAAGAAATATCAGGTTGACCTCATCATGAACTCGGTGGACCCGATCTTCAATCAACAGATCTTCGATGCCGCTTATAACGCCGGTGTGAAATACATGGACATGGCGATGACTCTCTCCGAGCCGCACCCGACAGATCCGTTCAATAAACCGGGTGTGAAGTTGGGCGATTACCAATTTGACAAAGCCAAAGACTGGGAGAAGAAAGGCTTGCTCGCACTTGTGGGTTTTGGTGTAGAGCCAGGCATGGCAGATGTATTTGCGCGTTATGCTGCCGACTACCTTTTTGATGAGATTGAAGAAGTGGGCATCCGTGATGGTGCCAATATCACCATTGAAGGCTATGAATTTGCGCCAAATTTTTCGATTTGGACAACGATTGAAGAATGTTTGAATCCGCCAGTAATTTGGCAGGATGGTAAATGGCATACCACTGCTCCGTTCTCTGAGCCGGAAGTGTTCGACTTCCCCGAGATCGGACCCGTTGAAGTGGTTAACGTAGAGCATGAAGAAGTGCTGCTCGTGCCGCGTTGGGTGAAGGCGAAACGTGTTACCTTTAAATATGGTTTGGGAAATGAATTTATCGAAGTGTTAAAGACCCTTCATAAATTGGGTTTGGATAACAAAAACAAGATCAATGTCAAAGGTGTGCAGGTAGCTCCGCGTGATGTGGTGGCGGCTTGCTTGCCAGACCCGGCACACTTGGGCGATAAGATGAAAGGCAAAACTTGTGCTGGCACTTGGGTAAAGGGCACTAAAGACGGCAAGAAGAAAGAAGTGTATCTCTACCAGGTTGCCGATAACGAAGAATGCATGAAGACTTGGGGCTGTCAGGCTGTGGTGGCGCAGACGGCGTTTACAACCGTCATTGCTATGGATTTGCTGGAGCATGGCGTTTGGCAAGGTGCAGGCGTGCTCGGACCCGAAGCCTTTGAACCGACCGTGTTCATGGAAAAAATGGCAGATTACGGTTTTCCGTATGGCGTAAAAGAAATGTAGTCTTTGCTCTGATGGGAGGTACCCCATCAGAGCTATTATTTTGCGGGTAGTGAAATGCGTCAGAAAGCCGAAACTGCTGTCGGTTAGGAAAGATGCGAGGCAGTGGGTGTAGGAAAAACCATAATCGAAGCAGTAAAACTGTCGCTTTCGGAAAATTCCCATTGTGGAAATCCCTGCCAATTCGATATAATTCAAAAAACAATTCATACGGAGGATGTCATGCCGAACGGATATAACGGAAAGATCCTGCACGTTGATTTGACGAAGGGTGCAATGACGGTGGAAGAGCCGAACGAGGCTTTTTACCGAAAGTATTTGGGCGGTAGCGCAATGGGGATGCACTATATCCTACGCGATATGCCAAGAGGCGCTGACCCACTCGGACCAGAAAATGTTTTGACATTGTTTACCGGGGTAACAACAGGCGCTGCGATCTCTGGGCAGAGCCGTTTGAATGCGAATGCGAAATCGCCCATTAGTGGCGGTATTGGTGACTCACAAAGTGGCGGGTTCTTCCCGGCTGAATTGAAATTTGCAGGTTTAGATGGCATTGTGCTTAAGGGAAAATCACCGAAACCTGTATATCTTTGTATTGTAGATGGAAATTATGAATTGCGTGACGCTTCGCATTTGATGGGAAAAATTTCTGGCGAAGTGGATGATATTATCCACAAGGAAGTAGACCCCAAAGCTGAAATTCTCCAACATGGCATTGGCGCAGAGAACG
>JBDKJK010000135.1:0-3227 GCA_039796675.1 Chloroflexota bacterium | reverse complement strand
CCTGCGCCCGTAATCAAAACCACTTTACCTTTCAATGTCTCCATCCTTTCTCAAACCTGATACTTAATCACTGCTGTGTTTTACAGGGTACACCGCAGGGTCATAGACCCTGCGGGAGCATAGTGGTGCTAATCACATACCGGGATCGTATCCGGGTTTAAATTCGCGTTCAAAGGCATGCCAAAATAAGGGGTCGGGTCATAGGTGTTGTCGATCTCAAGTTCGTTTAAGAAATTTCCAAAGCCATCATCTTTGACGATGGAAATATGCAAATGCACACCAACAGGATTCGCCGGATCGCCGGAATAATTCCCCTGATACCCAAGGAAAGTACCCGCTTCAACAAATACTTCTTTAGTCCCCTTGGGAAACGCTTCTGAGACGAATGAATTTCCGTTCGCGTCTGCCATGTGAGTATAGTACACCCAGATCTGGCGCGAAGGCTCCAGCGGGTCTTCTGGCATGCGGATGATGACCGTCGAAACCCAATCGTCTTGCCGGGTGAGGTAACCCGTTTGGGCGGCAACGATGGGCGTCACACCTACATCCGTCCCGCCGAAAATATCCAACCCGCTGTGCCGGTGACCCGGGCGGAAGGAATCATCCCAAATGAAGCCGATCAACCCATGAGTAGGGAAGATAAAAGGCGCATCCCCACATTGCGAGCCGAGGGTCATCATCAATTCGGGGCGTGAAGAAGGGTCACGAAACCAACTGATTACTTGAGAAGTCCGCTCTACAGATTTGCCGCCATAGGTAAAGTACAAATAGATGCCCGCCACAGCGATCGCCACGGGAATGGCAACAAAGAGAAAATTTTTTCTATCCATCATATGAATTATAAATGGATTGGTAGATTCAGAAACTGGTGGTTGCATCATTGCCCGGTTTTGTGCATAATATCAATGCATTATCAATATTCCCAAAATGGCAAACCCGTTGTGAGGCGGGGACGCAAAGTCATGGGTCTGCATTCGTCAGACCGCCAGACTGCTGAGGGTAAATCCGCTTTGGCAGTCTGTTTTTTTTATTGCCTGACAGGAGGTGTTCCTGGACGAATTGCAACCTTGGACTTCCCCGTACATTTGAAGAAATACGATTTCATTCAAAACTCAAAGAGGAGATGTATCCATGAAGAAGGTAACAATTGCAATTTTGCTTGCGGCTGTTTTGGTTTTTAGCACTGTTGGGCTGGCAGCCGCCGTCACAGATGGCGAACCGGATGGGGATGGGCATCCGTTTGTGGGGTTGATGATTGCACAAGATGAAGAGGGGAATCCGCTGTGGCGCTGTACCGGTACTTTGATCTCACCAACCGTATTTCTAACTGCTGGGCACTGCACTGAGTCTCCCGCAGCCCATGTCGAAATCTGGTTCGACGCTGATGTTGAATCAGGGATCCCTGATAATGGTTATCCATTTAATGGTCAGGTAGGCGGAACACCATATACGCATCCAGACTATGACCCCGATGCCTTCGTGTTGCGTGACGTTGGCGTAGTTGTCTTAGCCGAAGAAATGCTGATGGATGAATATGGGCAACTTCCTGCGCTCAACCAACTCGACGCACTCAAGAAGAAACGCGGCAAACAGGATGTTACCTTCACGGCTGTAGGTTATGGGCTTCAGGAAAGCTTCCCCGATGCCGCTTCTTGGCAGGAAAACAATGTTCGTGTTCGTATGGTCGCCCACCCTAAACTGAACCAGATCAACGTCCCTGGCTTCACTGGCGATTTCTCGATGCTTCTTTCGAACAATGCTAATACTGGCGGTACCTGCTTTGGCGATTCGGGAGGTCCTAACTTCTTGGGTGATACCAATATTGTTGCCGGAGTGACCTCCTTCGGTATTAATGGCAACTGCGCTGGAACCGGTGGCGTCTTCCGCATGGATCGCTCCTGGGCTCTTGATTGGGTCAACACCTTCCTCGTTGAAGACGAATAGTGCTGATACGAATAAAAAAATAATATCTTAAGGAATCGGGCTGTCACATGACAGCCCGATTTTTTATTTTATAACATTAGAAGCTTTCTTACAAAAAACCTATTAAACGTTATTCATTTTCTTACACAGCAGACTTAATATTGCGACATCGATAAAAACAAAAGGAGAAAATAATATGACCCTCTACATTCAACCTTATCCGTTTCGTCGCATGGTTCGCCGTGCAGTAACTCAACAGCCCCAGCCTCTCGCTCTTAGTGTCAACATCCGCGAGGAAGAAAATGCCTATGTCCTTTACGCTCTTGTGCCTGGCTTAAAAGCCGAAGACCTGAACATTCAGGTGCTCGAGAATGTCGTCAGCATTGAAGGCGAGTACAAGGACGACGAAGCCTCCTTCCTGATGAATGAGCTTCCACGCGGAGCCTTCCGCCGCAGCTTGCGAATGCCATCTGAAATTGATTCAGAAAAGGTCGAGGCAAGAATCGCGGATGGCATCCTAACGCTGACACTGCCCAAGGCAGAATCAGCCCGCCCGAAGAAAATCCAAGTCGCCGTCCATTAGTGAGCCGCAGGTCACGCCTTCAAGCGTGACCTGCTTTTTTTACCGTTATAATTCCGGCACTTTATGTTTCGGAGAAATTCTGTGCGCGTAAAACAAATCCTTTTTGTATTGTTGACTATTGCTCTTCTCGCCGCCTGCGGAGGAAATGACGTTCCAGAGGTTGCCGCCCCCACGGTGGTTCCGTCTCACACCCCACCGCCAACTGCCACTACCATTCCAACCTTATCCACGCCGTTGGCGTTGCTCATTCTCCCCGCCGATATGGATAAACCCACCTCTGACTTATATCAGAAGACGGTTTATGATCTTGCGCTTGCATCTGGTTTTCGCTTCCAAGTTCGTAACGGAATTACACCAGAAGACCTGGCAGACCCCACTCTCAAAGTTGTGATTGCCTTTCCGCCTGACCCAGGTGTGGCGAACTATGCGCCCACCGCACCCAATGTGCAATTTCTTGCGGTCAACATCCCTAACTTAACCGCCGGGGGGAATATTAGCGTTCTCGCGCCAAACACACAGGCGGAGATCCCTGCTTTTCTAGCTGGGTACACTCTTGCGATGCTACTGGATGAATATCACATTGGAATGCTTTACCCCGATGGCGACCCGACTGCTGTTGCCGCCGCCAATGCCTTTGGGAATGGCATGCGCTATTACTGTGGGTTGTGCAGTGGCGTGTATATTGAGCCGATCTCATATCCCACAGTGTTGGGTATTCCGT
>JBDKJK010000134.1:0-3242 GCA_039796675.1 Chloroflexota bacterium | reverse complement strand
GAACTTGTCAAAGTGATCGTGCCTGCATTTTTGAATGCAGAATATTTAGGCGATAAAGCCGGTGGCGAACGTTTTGCTCGCCGGGTGGGGAAGATTAGGGCGTTGGAAGGTTAGCAGGTTAGAAAGTTAAAAGGTTGAGAAATGCCCACAATAAGGCGCTTTGAAGAAATTGAAGCTTGGCAAACAGCTCGTGAACTGACGAGGATGATTTATTCCATTACAGATGAAGGTAAAATCTCTCGAGATTTTGGATTGAAAGATCAACTTCGTAGGGCTTCCGTTTCAGTTATGAGTAATATCGCTGAAGGGTTTGAGAGCAGTTCTCAGGCATTGTTTATTCGTTATCTTGGAATTGCAAAAGCTTCAGCGGGCGAAGTTCGCTCTCAACTTTATGTTGCACGAGATGTGGCGTTTTTGAGCGATCAACAATTTTCCACTTTATTTCAATTGGCAGAAAAAGCTTCACGCCAGATTTCACGTTTTATGTCTTATCTCGAAACGCACCCTCAATCTCAGTATGTCAAAGAAGAAATGTCAGAATATGAAGTTTGATTGCTCTTAACATTCAAACTTTTAAACCTTTAAACTTGGAAACGATACTATGACTCCTATTCAAAAACTTACTTCACTTGGTCAATCGCTTTGGTACGACAATATTCAACGAAAATTGTTAGTCAATGGTGAACTCAAAGCCATGATCGACCGTGGTGATATTCGCGGTGTGACCTCCAACCCGACCATCTTCCAAAATGCCATTGCCAAGACCAACGATTATGATGCGGCTCTTGTTCCGCTGGCATGGGCAGGCTGGGACTCGGAGAAGATTTTCTGGCAGCTTGCCGTGGAAGATATTCAAGAAGCCTGTGACCTATTCCGCCCGTTATATGATGAAAGCAAAGGCGGTGATGGATATGTGAGCATTGAGGTCAGTCCATTCCTTGCCCGCGATACCGAAGGGACTATCAAACAAGCGCAGGAACTTTGGGCGCGTGTCAACCGCCCGAACTTGATGGTGAAGATCCCGGCAACAAAAGAAGGCGTGCCTGCCATTCGCGCCAGCATCGCAGCGGGCATCAATGTCAATGTGACTTTGATCTTCTCGCTTTCGCGCTACGCTGAAGTGATGAATGCGTATCTCGAAGGCATTGAAGAACGTGTCTCAAAAGATTTGCCCGTTCAGCATGTTGCTTCGGTGGCGTCGTTCTTTGTCTCGCGTGTTGATACAAAGGTCGACCCGAAACTCCCCGAAGATTCTCCATTGCGCGGCAAGGCAGCGGTTGCAAATGCCAAACTCGCCTATGAACAATTTGAGTCGATCTTCACCTCGCCGCGTTTTGCCACACTCAAGGCTCGCTTCCGCGCGCGTGTGCAGCGCCCGCTGTGGGCATCCACCGGCACCAAGAACCCAAAATACCCCGACACGCTTTATGTTGATGAACTCATCGGTCCCGATACAGTCAACACCGTGCCGCCCGCCACGCTCGACGCGTTTCGCGATCACGGCACCGCCACCATGACCATCACTCGCGATCTCGATGGCGTGCAGAAAATTTTTGTAGACCTCAAAGCTCTTGGCATTTCCATGAGCACCGTTACGCAAGAGCTTGAAGACGAAGGTGTGAAAGCCTTTGACGATGCCTTCAAGGCTTTGCTGGATTCAATTGAAACAAGACGGAAAGCTGCGCTCGCCTCCATCGCACCGCTGGCTGATTCTGTTGCCAAGCGTTTGGCTACGCTGGAAACTGAGTCTTTCCCCAAGCGCCTTTGGGAACATGATGTCACGCTCTGGTCTGGCGCGGACGACCCTGAAGGTCAAGCCGAAGCTGCCAAACGCCTGGGCTGGCTGGACTCTGTCGACGATGCTCGCGCACGTCTCGAAGGCTATCTTTCATTTGCCAAACAGGTACATGATCAGAAGATCGACCGTGTCTTGGTCATCGGTATGGGCGGCTCATCGTTGACGGCTGAAGTGCTTAGCTCCTTGCTCGCGAATTTTGGTGTGACAGCCAAACTCTCGCTTGCCATTCTTGACTCTACCGACCCGCAACAGGTGGCACAAACTGTCAAAGATTATTCGCCAGATAAATCACTCTACATCATTGCCAGCAAATCCGGCGGGACGGCTGAACTGATGGCTGCCTTCGATTACCTTTGGGAATTGAGCAATCACGATGGCTCCCGCTTCATCGTCACCACCGACCCGGGCACCTCGCTCGAAAAAATGGCGAACGAACGCGGCTTCCGTAAGGTCTTCAATGCAGACCCGATGGTAGGTGGACGTTTCTCTGCGCTGACCGATTTCGGTTTGGTCCCTGCCGCGTTGATGGGCATGGACTTTGATACATTCCTCGGCAATGCAGACCGCATGCGCAAACAATCTCTGGCAGATGTGCCAGCTGCACGCAACCCCGGTGTGGCATTGGGCGCTCTCATTGCAGAATCCGCTTTGATGGGCAGAGACAAGCTCACAGTCCTGGCAGATGCGCCTGTATCCGCTATGGCGGGTTGGGTGGAACAAGTCATCGCAGAGTCTAGCGGCAAGCATGGCAAGGGCATCCTGCCTGTTGCCTTGGAGCCGCTTGGCAAGCCCGAAGATTATGGCAATGACCGCTTGTTCGTGTATATCAAGAGCAACGGCGAATTGGATGCAGGCATTTCTGAATTGAAGAAGGCGGGCTTCCCTGTGGTCGAATTCCCGATGGAAAGCGCCTACGATGCCAGCACAGAATTCTTTCGTTGGGAGATCGCGATCTCAACGGCGTGTCATATTCTTGGGATCAATGCTTTTGACCAACCTGACGTGCAAGATAGCAAGTTGCGCACCATCGCCAAGATTAAAGATTATCAATCCACGGGCAAATTAGCTGAGACCGATTTGGTTGACGTGAAAGATGCCAAGAAAGCCATTGAAGAATTTTTGGCGAATCCGCAAGCTGGCGAATTTGTGACCATCAATGCGTATGTGCCACGCAACAACGAAATGATCGAAGCCATTCAAGCTTTGCGGACGAATATCCGTGCCAAGACCAAGTTGCCGGTGTCTGCTGGTTTTGGTCCGCGCTTCCAGCATTCGACGGGGCAGTTTCATAAAGGCGGTCCCAACAAGGGGCGCTTCATCCAGTTTGTGTATGATGCGCAATCGGACATAGACATCCCCGGGCAGGGCTTAACCTTCGGTACCCTCATCCGTGCGCAAGCATTGGGTGATTACGAAGCCTTGAAAGCAGCGGGACGCAAAGCTT
>JBDKJK010000133.1:0-3737 GCA_039796675.1 Chloroflexota bacterium | reverse complement strand
TGATAAACAGAGTTTCGTCTGTATCGTTATTGCTTTTGGGGTGCTGGGCGTTGAGTACTTTATCGAGTTCGAGATAGTCGGTATAGTATAGAAGGTCTTCGCTCATGGCTTCTCCTTTGGGGTAGCTTGAAGTTTGGAGATTGTACTTGGAAAACAACGGCAGACGACCGACCGCAGACCACATTTGCTTGTCCATCGTCCGCCAATTACAGCGGCTCAAACCTTGCCGTGAAATGGGGCAAAACTCAGGGGTAGGTGAACCTGTAGCCTTTTACTTTGTTGGCGTAAACGGGTGTGAACTCCATCAACTTTTTGCGTTTAGCGAACATGGTTACCTCATTAAAAGAAAGAACTATAAGAATATAGCAAGGTCTATTCGTTTTGCAGAAAGTTTGTTGCGAAGTTGTAGAGGCAAATTTTTGAAATTGTTGTGATAAAAAATACAATTCGTAACTTTTTCAGTGCGGCGGTGATGTTAACATTGTCTTCATATTCTCTTAACGAAGAGTATAATCACGCATCAAGACCGCACGGCATTTGCAAGCTGACTCTATTTCATAGGATTTGCATGTGACCACCATCTTTTTTGCAACGGATATTCACGGTTCTGATATTTGCTGGAGCAAGTTTCTCAATGCGGGGAAATTCTATGGCGCCGATCAGTTAATCCTCGGTGGCGATATGACCGGGAAAGCAGTTGTGCCGTTCATTCACCAGGGTGGAAGTAATTATCGCGTCACGTTACTCGAACAGGTTTTTGAAATTACCAATGAAGACGAAATGACGGACATGCGCAAGAAAGTCCGTAGCCGTGGGTATTATCCCTATCTCACCAATCCTGATGAAATTAAAGAGTTGGAAAAAGACCCGACTCTGGTGAGTAAGATATTTTTGCAGGAAGTCTTAAAAGTGGTCCAGCAGTGGATGGAACTTGCTGAGAAAAAACTTGCCGGAACCGGTATGAAGATCTATTGCTGCCCAGGCAACGACGACATGGACGAAGTCGATGACATCATTCGTGAAAGCCGTGTGGTGGAATTGGCAGAGGGCAATGTGACCATGCTCGCAAGCGGACATGAAATGATCGCGTCTGGCTGGAGCAATAAAACGCCTTGGAATACGCATCGTGAAGAGGACGAGGATCAACTCGCAGTTAGGTATGAAGCGATGATCTCACAGTTGAAGAATCCACAGGCATCCATTTTTAATATCCACGTGCCGCCGCATAAATCTGGGTTGGATGAAGCTCCCGAACTCGATAAAGACTTGCGCCCGGTGTTGGCGGGTAATTCAATGATTCCTGTAGGGTCTACAGCCTTACGCAAAGCCATTGAAAAGACTCAACCGTTGCTTAGCCTGCATGGGCACATCCACGAAGGGCGCGGTTCGACGCGCATTGGAAAAACACTTGTGATCAACCCCGGCTCCATGTATGAACAGGGGACGTTGCTCGGAGCCATCATCAAGCTTGGAAAGAATAAGGTCGAGAATTACGTTTTGACAACCGGTTAATTCACGCGTTTGCGTGTAAAAACAACATCATACAGAGGAGAGTTGTTATGAGTGACTTGTTTGTTCGTAAGGCGACCGGCATGGTACGTTCGTGGTCGGTCTTCGACGCGTTCGTCTACGCGTTCTTTTCCATCAATCTGGTAACGTTAGGTTTGTATATTTTCAGCCAGATGTACTTTTTTGAAGGCGGCATGATCAATGCGCTGTTGGTGAGCGCGTTCTTCCTCATCTTTGAGATCATCGTGTATGCCTCGCTGATTTCGGTGATGCCCCGCGCTGGCGGCGACTATGTGTGGATGACCCGCATCTTCGGTGGAGCCGTGGGCTTCATCCTTGCCATGACCGGCTGGTGGTTCACCCTGTGGCTGTGGGTTCCGTTGTATGGCGATATGCTGCGCCATATCGTCATCACTCCCATTTTGGGTTTGCTGGGCGCAACCAGCACCGCCTTGTGGTTTGGGCAGACGGAAATCGGTCTGTTCGTGACCACACTTATCACCGTTGCACTCGCCACTCTGACGGTCATCCTCGGCATGAAGACCTATGCTCGCATTCAGAAGTTCTCCTTCTATGCTGGCATGCTCGGCTTTTTGATCGTATTGGTCTTGCTGCTCACCGGCTCGCCCGAAGCCTTCAAAGCAGGTTTGGAAAAATACGCTGTGGGCGTTTTTGGTGCTCAACCGGGCGTATACGATGCTACGGTGCAAGCCGGAACCGATGCGGGCGCGATCACCCCAATGTGGGGCGGCTCGCTCAATTCGATCTTTTTACTCCTGCCTTACCTCGTGTTCTTCAACTTGTTCCCCAATTGGGGCGCAACCCTCTATGGTGAAGTGCGCGGCGCAACTGATTACAAACGCAATTTCGCAGGTATGGCGTGGGGCTTGGGCGTTACCACGCTTTTAGCAACCTTATTCTTCCTCGGTGTAAATAAGACCATCGGCTGGGACTTCTACATGCAAGCCAATGCGGCTTGGTGGAATTCCGTCTGGTTTGGGGCAGAGTCTCCTTTGCCATTCTGGCCCTACCCGGCGCTCTTCGCTGCGTTCCTCACAGACAGCACTTTAGTCCAATTGATCATCATGGTGTTGATGAGCTTCTGGTGGTTTGGCTGGGTTGGAACCGTGTTCCTTTCTTCCACCCGTGTGATCTTCGCAGCCGCGTTTGACCGTCTGTTGCCCGAACGTGCTGCTGAACTGAACAACAACGGCACACCGGTCAATGCGATTCTGCTCATGGCAATTCCGGCAGTGATCGTTTCTTACTTGTTTGCTTTCAATGAAGCGGGCTTCCGCTCACTGACGCTTTTCGGTACGCTCGTCATTGCAGTGATGTACCTCGGCACCTCCATTGCGGCGATGATTCTGCCGTACACCAAGAAAGACTTGTTCGAGGCTTCGCCTATTGCCAAAATTAAAGTAGCAGGCATCCCATTGATCACTGTTGCAGGAGCCATCTTTAGCGGCTTCTCGCTCTACCTGCTCTATCAATGGATTCTTGACCCGAATGCTCTTTATGGCATCGGCTATAGTATCAACCCCAACGGCTACAAGAACGGCACATCCATGGTTCTGATGTTTGTCTTCTATGTTGGCGCGGCTGGCGTGTATTATTACTTCAAAGCCCGCCGTAAGAGCGAAGGCATCGACATGGACAAAGTCCAGTCTGAAATTCCAGTTGAGTAGTTGAATTAAATAAAAGACCTGACAGGTTTCCAAAACCTGTCAGGTCTCTTTAATTTTCAGGAGTGCGCATGTCCATTATCGAAGAAATCGTCGCCAAAGTGGAGGATTGGAAAGACAGGGATGTTTCTATACAACAAATCTCCGGCGGGTTAACTAACGCCAATTACAAGATCACTGTGGATGGCAAACCGTACTTTGTCCGTGTGCCGGGTGAGAGCACCGACCTGCTCGCCATCGACCGCAACAACGAATATCACAACACCCAGGCAGCGGCGAATGCGGGCGTTGCTCCAAAGGTATTAAATTATTTTCCTCAATACAACGTGATGGTTCTGGAATTCTTAGACGGCAAAACCATGTCTAAGGATTCACTCAACGAGTCTGGGATGCCCTCGCGCATGGCACACACCATCAAGCGGCTCCACGCTGGTGAACGCTTCTTCACAGACTTCAACATGTTTCGCCTCACAGAGTATTACCTACGCCTTTGCCATGAGCGCGGCTTCAAAATCCCCGCAGGCTACCCTGAGCGAATGCCCA
>JBDKJK010000132.1:0-9296 GCA_039796675.1 Chloroflexota bacterium | reverse complement strand
ATGATCCTGTTTACAAATACCGTACCGAGAAAGGAAAGACCTTGACAACCGGAGACCGCGTTTCTTTTTGGATCGCCAAACGTTATTTACTGATCCTGAATTTGTTCATGCTGTTTTACGTCGGCTTGCCCCTGCTGGCTCCCACGCTCATGAAGCTCGGCGCAGAAGCCCCCGCACAGTTGATCTACCGCATGTATAAACCGCTTTGCCATCAATTCGGCTTTCGCTCCTTCTTTCTATTTGGCGAGCAGCCATTCTATCCGCTGGCAGAGGCAAATGTAGCGGGCTACAAAACCTTTGAAGAAGCCACCGGCATCACCGGCGTGGACGACCCCTACAGCATCACCCGCTTTGATGCGCGTAATTACATCGGCAGCGAAACCGTCGGATATAAAACCGCTTTATGCCAGCGTGATATTGCCATCTATCTTGCGATCCTTGTCTTCGGCGTTGTCTATGGTCTAACCGGTCGTCGATTTAAATCGCTGCATTGGTTGGCGTGGCTTTTGCTAGGCATTGCTCCGATTGGTCTCGATGGATTCTCGCAACTCTTCAGCCAGTTTAATTGGGAGTGGCTCAACGCCCTCGTGCCGTATCGTGAAAGCACGCCTTATCTGCGGGCGTTCACCGGTGCGCTCTTCGGTTTATTCACTGCCTGGTTTGCCTATCCCAACATCGAAGAATCAATGGCAGAGACCCGTCAGTATTACGTCAAAAAATCTGCGGTGATCGAGCCGTCTGAATAATGCCTTTTGAACATTCCGACGGACTGCGTTATTACCGTTTTGATATTTTTTCAAAAAATGTAATGAACGCTGTGTTTACCCGGCAGGGAGGCATCAGCCCTGCGCCATGGACGTCGCTTAACTTGAGCATCTCGGTGGGTGACGACCCCGCACGAGTGGCAGAAAACCGGGTGCATGCTTTCAATTCATTAGGACGCAACCCCGCCTCTCTCCACGACGTGTGGCTGGTCCACGGCACAGACATTGTCTACGCCGACGCCCCGCGCCTTTTGGACGAAACCGTCCAAAAAGCCGACATTCTTTTTACAGATAATCCTGAAGTCTCGCTCTTTATGCGCTTTGCAGATTGCGTCCCCTTGCTTTTTCACGACCCTAAAAAGAAGGTTATTGGCATTTCGCATGCCGGTTGGATGGGAACCGTGAAAGGCGTTGCCGAAGTTTCCATTCAAGCCATGCAGGAAAGATACGGCTCGAACCCGGGTGACATCGTGGTGGGCATCGGTCCATCCATTAGCGTAGATCACTACGAAGTGGGCGAAGAGGTCGCTGTGCAATTCCGTGAGAAATATGGCACGGATTCAGAGAAGGTCTTACAGATGCGGGATGGAAAAATCTACCTTGACCTATGGACCGCAAATGCCTTGCAATTGAAAAAAATGGGTGTTGAGCAAATCCAAACCTCTGGGTTGTGTACCGCTTGCAGGCTCGACGATTGGTATTCGCACCGCGCCGAAAAAGGCAAGACAGGTCGCTTTGGGGCGTTGTTGGCATTGCAGTAGAAAAGCCTACAGCGAAGGTAAAAATTCGGGTTTGGCAAACAGGACAAACGTTTGTGTGAGGCGGAGTAAAATTAAGATATGAGTGAATTAGTGAAATCCATCCGCGAACGATATTTGCAGACGTTGGATGTTATCGCATCTGCGGCGAAACGATCTGGGCGAAGCGCAGATGCTGTGAGGCTGGTTGTGGTTACCAAATCGCAGCCGGTGGATGTGGTGCGCGCGGCGATCGAAGCAGGGGCGGTCGTCCTTGGCGAGAATTATGCCGAAGAATGTGTCACGAAAATTCAATCTTTGCGCGATTTTTCTGCGGTAGAATGGCACATGATCGGTCATGTGCAGAGCCGAAAGGCGGCGCTGATCGCACAGAACTTTAACTTTATGCATTCGCTAGACAGCCTAAAGCTTGCCAAGAAGCTGGATCGTTTTTGCGGCGAATTCGGGCGCACCCTGCCGGTGTTGTTGGAATTCAACGTGGGCGGTGAGGCGAGCAAGGGTGGCTGGGAGGCTTCGGATGAAACCCGTTGGGCTGGCTTGACCGATGAGATCGCTGAGGTCATTGCCCTTCCCAATTTGCGTGTGCACGGGCTAATGTCTATGCCGCCTTTGGGCGAGTCTGCGGAATTTTCGCGCCCATACTTTAATAAGTTAAAGCGGTTGCAGGAATTCCTTGCCAGTCAGTTTCGAGGCGCGGACTTTGCCGAGCTTTCGATGGGAACAAGCACTGATTATGAAGTTGCTGTTGAAGAAGGTGCAACTTTCGTGCGGGTGGGGACGGCGATCGTTGGTCCGAGAAACTATTCATTGGAGACGGCATGAACGGCAATGAGATCATTAATTTGTTCATTCTGATTTTGGACTTTTTTACATGGGTTGTGATCGCAGCTTCTTTGCTTTCTTTTTTTCTTCCGCCTACTCATCCGGTGCGAGAGGCATTGGGACGTATCGTGGATCCCTTTCTGAATCCGATTCGTAGCTTGATGCCCAGTTCTGGCGGGCTGGATTTTAGTCCGTTGATCTTGATCCTAGCGATCGAGTTTGTAACTATTTTTCTTCGTTCATTGCTGTGAGGTGAATCATGTCTAAAGAATATGTTCTTCATGATGGTAAGCGCGGGTCGGCGTTGGCGTTGCGGGTAACCCCGCGTGCAAGCCGGAACGAGGTTGCTGGAATATTGAATGACGGCACGGTCAAGATCCTTATGGCTGCCGATGCCGAGGATGGAGAAATGAATGTCAAGTTGCTCACATTCCTGGCGGAAGTGCTTGGGGTTCCAAAAACTCGTGTAGAGATCGTGGCAGGAGAAAACGGGCGCGATAAGCTCGTTTCGATCTTAGATATGGACGTGGAAACTGCCCATCAGCGCATTACCGCCCACATGGGCTAAGTTTTACGGTTAATCATTAAGCAGAATGAACGGCTCCAATAAAGAGTCGTTCATTCTGCTTTTATTCTTTAAAAGACTATTCTTATTGGCTTGTGCCATTTCCATACAAACGGTTGTAAACAATATAGATTTCGTAGATGTTGCGGATATAGTTGCGCGTCTCTTCGAAGCGGACACTTTCCAAAAATAGGTCTTGGTCGTCGCCTGAAAGTTCTTTCCATGCGATTGCGTTGCCGGGTCCGCCATTATAGGCGGCAAGGGTTGCATACAGGTCGCCATTGAGCAGAGACCGGTTTCGGGCAAGGTAATGGCTTCCGAACAAGACGCTCACATACGGGCGGTATAAATCTTCTTCGGTGTAGTTGGCTGGCTTGCCAAGTTCAGAGGCGATTTGTGCACCCGTAGATGGGATGACCTGCATTAATCCGCGCGCGCCTGCACTCGAGCGAACATAGCCTTCGAAAAGACTTTCCTGCCGGATGACACTGTAAATAAATAACGGGCCAAAACCTTCTTGCTGAGCAATGGGGATGATGAGGTCGGGGTAATACAGCCCATAACGCACATGGCTGAAATAGGCAGGCGCCATCATTGATTCGGTGTGTTCATCCAGCCCGGCAATCGTCAACACTTGGCGGGCGGCAAAAATGGCAGAGCGATACATGCCCAAATCGAGCATGTAATTTGCCAGCCGGTAACTGCCAACCGCATCTTGATTGGTTTCCAGCTCTTCGCGCAGATCTTCAAATTCAAGCCGAGCTTCATCATACATGCCCAGCTCCCAATATTCCCTGCCACGGATCACACGCGCATCCAACGCCAGCGGACCTAGATTCGTCAGGTCAACATCATTGGTGAGGTTGAAAGTTAGTCGCATCCAGGCATCGGCATCGGTGCGTTCACGTGCAAGGTCCACTTCGAAATTTGGTGAAGTGCCAGGTGTGAAGGGTGCGCGTTCTTGTAAGAGATCGCGTGCGCGTTCGCTGTAATATCCGCCAGGGTTGAGGTTCTGTCCTTCTCGCCATGCATCTAATGCACCGTTCACATTTCCTACTTTTTGATGCGCTTTCCCGACCCATAACAAGGCGCGAGTCTTATCCTCTTCAGAAATTGAAAGGGCTAGGCTGCGCTTGAACGTTTCCAATGCCAGTTCAAAGTTGCCGCGCCGATATTCTACGATTCCCATTAGAAAGGCGGCATAAGACGATTGCTGTGAGCCCGGATATTCTAAAATCACACGTGACCAGGTCTCGATGGCTTTATCGTATTGCTCGTCACGCTCGTAGATGCGTGCAGCGCTCATCAAATAATCTGCCGCTTGTGAAGATGTCGGCGCAAGGTTGACGAAGCTCAGCAAAGTTTGGGTGCCTTTTGTGTAGTCGCCTTTTTGCGCCCACTCAATAAACGCCTTCTCACCCCAGGCGTCACCCCAACGCGGGTGCGCCGAGAAATTCGCGATGAATGCTTCGTAATCGACCAAGGCTTCATCGTATTGCCCCAGTGCATTTTTCGAGAGGGCACGATAGTAAATCGCGGTACCATCATTTTCTGGTGGGTTGCTTTGTAGATAGCGGTCAAAGGCGGCAATGCCAACGTCGTACTGACCAGCAAAATAATCAACCAAGCCACGGTCTAGTTCGTTGACCGTTCCGCCTGCATCGAGCAGAGCAACAAGGCTGAGATAGGAATAATACGACAGCGGATAATTTTCCACGGCGAATCTAAATCTCTCGTTCGCCTCCGCGTTTTGACCTTGTGCCTGATTCGCCAACCCGGCTTCATACAACGCTTGAGCTTTGATGTAATCGCTCGAGGCACGCCCGATGATGCCATCGTAGAGAGTGATGGCAGTTTCGTAATTCCCGAGCTGGGTTTGTGTGGAGGCGACTTTTAGATCGAGGATCGTATCATCGCTAAGAGATGCCGCCTGGATGGCTGTGGTGTAGGCAGATAATGCGGCTGGAAAATTTTTGCCGTTATACAACGCATCTCCGCGTAGTTCTTGCACGTATGCATCCAAAATGCCGGGGCGCAGGGTTAGGTACACTTGCCAGGCATCTGCTGCTGCCAAATAGTTTTCCAGTTTGTAATAAACGAACCCCTGCAAAAAATATGCCTGTGGGAATTGGGGCGATTGAGAATATTCGGTGATCAGCACTTGCAAGGCTGTGAGCGTTTCGTTAAAGCGACCCTGCTCGTAGTAAATGCGAGCTTCACCCCATTTTGCAGAAGCGCGAATGAGAGGGTCGGGTGAGTCTTGCAGGGCGATCTGGTAATTCAATAATGCGAGATCATAATCACCATTGAATAGTGCATCATCTCCCTCGGTAACTCTTGCTACGGGTTGTGGAGTAGGCGTGATGGTGGGAGTGAATGTTGGTTCAGGTGTGATAGTGAGGCTGGGGGTGACCGTCCAACCGGGGGGGATGGCAGGGAAATTTTCGAGGGTGGAACAGGCTGCGAGGGACACTGCCAGCCAAAGTCCGAGCAAGAGGCGCAGGTTTTTCATCCCATTTTTATACTGGTAAAGGGGATGCTCGTCAAGCGGGGTGATTCGTTTCACTCACAAATTTTGATTTCTCTTCTCTGAAAAAGCGCAATTTATGACCGCAGTGGGTATAATTTTGTTTGTACTTTATCTTATTGCTTCAAGGAGAAACATGAACACACATCACAAAATCCATCTCTACTTTAGGTTGATTTTGTCGAGCGTGCTGTTGATCGTATTGACAGCCTGTGCCGCGGGGAGTGAGCCCGCTTCGACGGACGAATTGGTGACCTCTAGCGGGTTTGTCTGCCCACAACCAAGCCCGCGCGTTGAGTTTGAAAGTGACACAGTCAATATCTTCACCTGGACGGAATATGTGCCTGAAGATATTTTCGATTGCTTTGGCATGGTCTATGGTGTGACCGTGAACGTGGATTATTTTTCGTCTAATGAAGAGCTGTATTCTAAGATCTCATTGGGAGAGGATGTTAACCCATACGATGTGGTTCACCCAAGCGATTACATGATCAGTGTCTTGATTCGTGAAGAATTGCTGATGTCGCTTGACCCTGCGAAATTGCCGAACAAGGCAAATTTAGATGCCGGGCTGATCGCTGCTTATGGAGATACGATCAATTACATTGTGCCGTATCAGATGGGTACACAGGCGATTATTTACAATACCGAGACCGTGCAAACCCCGCCGACTTCGTGGGCTGACCTTTGGAGCCCTGAATATGAAGGACGTATAGTGGCAGTGGATGATAACCGGGTCATTATCGGTGCGGCATTGTTGACTCTTGGTTATGATGTGAATGATACCGACCCAGAGCATTTAGAAGAAGCCAGGCAGAAATTGCTTGAGTTAATGCCGAATATCCGCGTATTCGATAGCGACAGCCCGAAGACTCCGCTTGTGGCAGGGGATGTAGACCTTGGAATTGTCTGGAACGGCGAAGCGTTTTTGACCCAAACCGAAGACCCGCGTTTTGAGTATGTCTTCCCAGAAGAAGGGTCGATCATCTTTTACGACGGCATGGCGATCCCTGAAACTGCGCCACACCCAGACGCCGCCTATGCCTGGTTCAATTACCTTTTGCAAGGCGATACAAATTGGCTGACCTTGGTTGATTATCCGTATACGAACCCGAACAAAGCCGCGTTGGAATATGCCAAGGCAAACCAGCCTGAAATATACGAGGCTTATATTTCATCACCTATCACCAATACCCCGGCAGAAGAATTTGCCAAGGGACATGAAGTGATCGATCTCGGTGAAGCCTTGTTGTTGTATGATGAGATCTGGACGGAGATAAAACAGTAAAAGAGCGCGCAGGTTGTAAAAAATGCAAGCTTGAAAACTTTACAACCTGCACGCACCATGATAAACTCGCGTCGTTACTATCCCAAGCGCACTCGTAAGAGTGCGCCTTTTTCTGCGAGTTACATATGGATATCTTACTCACTGGTTCTGTTGCATACGATTACTTGATGACCTTCCCCGGTCATTTCAAGGAACAAATCCTTCCTGAACGCCTTGAATCGATCAGCCTTTCATTTCTTGTAGATGGCATGTCGAAACAGCGCGGTGGCATTGCGCCCAACATCGCCTACACTATGGCGTTGCTGGGTCAGAGGCCACGCGTGATGGCAACGGTTGGAGAAGACTTTGGAGATTATCGCGCCTGGCTCGAAGACAAAGGCGTGGATACAACTCTAATGAAGGTTGTACCGGGTATCTTCACCGCCTCGTTCTTCGCCACTACCGATCATGCCTCCGCTCAAATTGCTTCGTTCTACCCGGGAGCCATGGGCTACTCTGCGACTCAATCGCTCAAGGAACTGGATACAAAGCCAGACCTGGTCATCGTTTCGCCCAGCTCACCCGATGCGATGATGAAATTCCCCGCCGAAGCGCGCGAATTGGGCATTCCCTATTTGTACGACCCCAGCCAACAGGTTCTGCGCCTTGAAGGAAATGAACTTGCACGTGACATGGAAGGCGCATACTTCCTTTTCTGTAACGATTACGAATTTGGTCTGATCTCCAAAAAGACCGGCTGGAGCCTCGACCAGATCCTTGATCATGTCAAAGTGCTGGTGATTACCCGCGGCAAAGACGGCGCGGACCTTTATTCTGACGGCAATTCAGTTCATATTCCCACCGTGCCTGAAGATGAAATTGTCGACCCCACCGGCGTAGGCGATGCCTTCCGCGGCGGATTTTTAGCAGGCTACTCGCATGGCTTCGATTGGAAGTTGTGCGGTGAAATTGGCTCGCTCTCTGCGGTATACTGCCTTGAACAACGCGGCACGCAGAATCATACCTACACTCGTAAAGATTTTGTTCAGCGCTTCCGCAAGCATTTTGATGACGGCGGAAAATTGGACGTGTTGTTGAAATAAGACGTAACGCGGAATTTATTCCGTAGTAACAAGCGATATAAATATCGCGCTACATATATATAAGGAGTATTAAATGAGCAATTACGATATTAAAGACCTCGAACTGGCAGAAGGCGGACGCCGCCGTATTGATTGGGCTGAACGCGAAATGCCCGTACTGCGTTCCATTCGCGAACGCTTCCGCAAGGAAAAACCCCTCAAGGGCATGCGCTTGTCCTGCTGTTTGCACGTCACCACTGAAACCGCGAACCTGATGATCACCCTGCAGGAAGGCGGCGCAGATATTGTCCTCACCGCGTCTAACCCGCTCTCCACACAGGATGATGTGGCTGCCGCTTTGGTGAACAACTACGAAATTCCCGTTTTCGCTATCAAGGGTGAAGACAAAGTCACCTACTTCAAGCACATCCGCGCCGCGTTGGAGCACAAGCCCCACATGACCCAGGACGATGGCGCCGACCTCGTTTCCTCCCTTTTCTTCATCGAAATGGGACGCTTCGAAAAGCTCGAACCTTCTCTTGCTTCTTGGGCACAAAGCCTGAGCGAAGCCGAACGCAAGCAGATGCTTGCCAACGTCATTGGCGGTACCGAAGAGACCACCACCGGCGTCATCCGCCTCAAGGCGATGGAAGCGGACAAGGTACTCAAGTTCCCCGTTATCGCGGTGAACGATGCGCTTACCAAGCACATGTTTGATAACCGCTACGGCACGGGTCAATCCACTGTAGACGGCATCATCCGCGCGACCAACGTGCTTTTGGCTGGCAAGAACTTTGTCGTGGCTGGCTACGGCTGGTGCGGACGTGGTCTCGCCTCCCGCGCACGCGGCATGGGAGCTCAGGTCATTGTGACCGAGATCGACCCGATGAAGGCGCTCGAAGCGGTGATGGATGGCTATCAGGTCATGCCGATGGTCGAAGCCGCCAAGCTCGGCGACATCTTCTGCACCGTCACCGGCGACTTGAACGTGCTCGACAAGCATCACTTCGAAGTGATGAAAGACGGCGCACTGGTTGCCAACTCTGGTCACTTCAACGTAGAAATCAACATCCCTTCACTGGCTGCCATGAGCGTTGGCGAACCCAACCTCGTCCGCCCGTTCGTTGATCAGTACACCACCAAAGATGGCCGCAAGATTAACATCCTTGGCGAAGGTCGCCTCATCAACCTCGCTTCGGCTGAAGGTCACCCCGCTTCCGTGATGGACATGTCCTTCGCGAACCAGGCGCTCTCTGCCGAATACATGGCAAAGAATGCCGACAAGCTCGAGAAGAAGGTCTACTCTGTGCCCACCGAGATCGACAACGAGATCGCCCGCCTCAAGCTCGAAGCCATGGGCGTCAAGATCGACGTGCTCACTCCCGAACAACATCACTACCTCAACTCTTGGGAAGAGGGAACCTAAGTCGATTTTTGATTTGGGATTGTAGATTTACGATTAAGCCCCACGAAAACTCGTGGGGCTTTTTTATTTTTCCATGATCTTGTGT